>NZ_CP038273.1:3000000-3217863 GCF_004571175.1 Legionella israelensis | reverse complement strand
CTTAATCCTGATGTATTGCTGACTAAAATGGAATTTTTGTTTAGTGTTGGGTAAATCCGACGGTAAAGATCTTCTTTCCAGTCCATGCGCTCTGCGATCGCTTCAATAATTAAATCACACTCACCAAGATCATCGAGATGCTCATCATAGTTGCGCGCCTGTAATAAATCGCCGGTAAAGGCTGTTGCTAAAGGCACCGGTTTCAGTTTATTCAAATGAGCGATCGCCTGATGTACAAGTTGGTTTTTCTCCTTTTCTTTTGCGGCCAAATCAAACAACAGCGTTTCAAAACCGGCATTGACACAATGAGCTGCAATCTGCGCACCCATCACACCTGCACCGAGAATTGCCACTTTCCTTATGAAAAAGGCTTCCTTTGTCATTTATATCCTCTCTTTTATGAACGTTGTTGATCTCCGAAATGCAGGTCAAAATAATGACCTGCAAATACCAAATCAGGCTAGATTAAATTGAATGCCCTGAGCTAGAGGCAATGTGTCACCCCAGTTTATGGTATTGGTTTGTCGGCGCATGTAGGCTTTCCAGGCATCAGACCCAGATTCACGCCCACCCCCGGTATCTTTCTCACCCCCAAAAGCACCGCCAATTTCAGCCCCGGAAGTTCCTATATTCACATTCGCCAGTCCACAATCACTGCCCTCTGCACTTAAATAACGCTCCGCACTTTTAAGATTTTGGGTGAACAATGCTGAAGACAAACCTTGGGGAACGGCATTTTGCATCTCTATGGCTTCTTCCAGATTACGATAGGACATCACATACAAAATAGGAGCAAACGTTTCTTCCTGAACAATATCCCAGTGATTTTGCACTTCTGTAACCAGTGTCGGTTGAACAAAATAACCAGGCATATCTACTGTGTTACCGCCAAACGCGATTTGGCCACCAGCTTGTTTAATGCGGGATATGGCTTTTTTATACTGCTCCACGGCCTGTTGATCAATTAAAGGACCCATAAGATTCTTCGTATCCAATGGATCGCCAATACTTACCTGCTCATAGGCGTGCTGTAAGCGCTTTACCACATCCTGATACATGGATTCATGAACAAATAATCGGCGGGTTGTCGTACAGCGTTGTCCTGCTGTACCTACTGCACCAAACACAATAGCAGGCACAGCCAATTCTAAGTCGGCTGATTTATCCAGAATAATGGCATTATTTCCACCAAGTTCGAGGATGGATTTACCGAGCCGGGCAGCCACCTTCATCGCGACCTGCCGGCCAACGGATGTTGAACCGGTAAAGGAAACAAGAGGAATACGGGTATCATTAACCATGGTGTCTGCTATTTCGTGTGACTCCGGAATAATCAATCCAAAAATCTCAGGACAATTATTTTCCTGCAAAACTTTATTGCAGATATGTTGTACTGCTATGGCGCATAAAGGAGTCTTTGCCGATGGTTTCCACAAAGTGATATTCCCACATATTGCCGAGATGAAAGCATTCCAGGACCAGACAGCCACAGGGAAATTAAAGGCAGAAATGACACCGACAATACCATAAGGATGCCATTGCTCATAGAGACGATGATTGGGTCGTTCCGAATGCATGGTTTTGCCATAGAGCATGCGGGATTGACCGACTGCAAAATCTGCAATATCAATCATTTCCTGCACTTCACCATCACCTTCTTGCTTTGACTTACCCATTTCAAGAGAAACAAGACTTCCCAAAGCATCCTTATGTTCTCGTAAGGCCAAACCTATCTGGCGAATCACTTCCCCTCTTTTAGGGGCAGGAATCACACGCCAGGCTTTAAAAGCCTTTTCAGCACGTAAAATCACGGTTTCATAATCCTGCCGGGAACAAGTGGCGACTTCCGCCAGTTTTTCACCATTCGCCGGGGAAAAAGAAACCAAAGTTGAATGACCTGGCGTGGCATGCCAGCCTTGCCCGCTGAATGCGCCAGGATTTAGGTTCTTTATACCTAATCGATTAAGTAAATCCATACATACCTCTTAAGCGTAATATTGACCGAAGCGATTAGCCAGGATGTCAGTTAACTGGAATTTTTCCTGAAGCACCAAGCCCTGATATTCATTAGCCTGCCCCAAAACCAGATCAGCGACCGCACACACACCTGAAGCCGTACTCACCTGAATGGCAGACCACTCAAGACCCTGAATAACTGCCGGATAGATTTTTTTCACATAGCTTTTCTCTATCAACTCATTGTTTTTTATACCTTCGACCGTCACATAGACCACGACTATATCCTGATACGTCTTGGGGATAGCATTTTCAAGGATGCGCTTTAAAGTTGCCCTATCTTCATTTAATTTTAGATCATTCATTAAAACACGCATTTTTTCGCAATGACCAGGATATCGCATGGTTTTATAATTCATGCTCTTCACTTTACCAGCATAGATTTCTGCGAGGCTTCCAAGTCCTCCTGAAGTATGAAAGGCTTCGTATTCACAACCGTCAATCTGAATAGATTCCAATCCCTCCAGGGGTGTTAATACAGCAGGCTCACCGTTTTCAATACCAAAACAAGGGTTACCATATTCATTGATCACACCTTCGGTAGACCAGGTTAATGAATAATGCAAAGCATTACTTGCCCGCTGCGGCAATGCTCCAACGCGTAATTTTACATGGTAACATTCGTCAAATTCTTGCATGAGACTGTTTGCAGCTATGCTGATAAATCCAGGAGCCAAACCGCACTGAGGCAAAAAAGCCGTTTTTGCGCCAGCAGCAATTTTCTTAACGTCCGTGGTAACGGACGTATCTTCAGTAAGATCGAAATAATGCGCACCGGCTACTTTTGCGGCTTCGGCTACATAAGTGTTCAAAAAATAAGGAAGACTTGATACCACAGAAATGATCTGATGTTTTTTAAGATAGGCTTGTGTTAATTCTCGGTTGCTTACATCTAAAGCTACTGTTTTAATTTGAGGCATAGCTTTCAGCAGACGAGCAACATCGGAATTATTAAATTCAAGGTCAGCCAAATGAACCTGATAGTCTCCGCTATCAGCCAACATACAGGCAATTAAACTCCCAATTTTTCCCGCTCCAGTTATCATTACGTTATACATACATCCATCTCCTTTGTAAAACGAACATAATCCTACACTAAATCCATAGGATTTGAACACTCCTAAATGCAATTAACTTCATAAGAAGCTCATTTCGATTTATTTTTTTCCTGATTTACTTTTATTTTGAACATGATAGGCTCTTAAAAATAAAAACAGAACTTACTAAAAACACCAAAAACGTCTTTCATATCTGAAAAATACTTTGTACTGTATGCATAATAACCTTAACCAGTGAGGCATTATGGGAGAAAGAAAAAAATATGCAGTCACTTTTTGCGCGATGGATCAGGAGGCAGGAAGCAATCCTCTTTGGCACAGCTTACTTTTGTTATCGGAACTGGATGTTAATAGCAGGAAAATGCGAGTTGTTGATCATTTCGGCTATTATGGAGTTCCTTCCACTCAGCGAAACTCATGGATAAGTCAATTTAAAATTAAACTGGGGCTGGATATAGATTTCAACGGAAATCACGGCATATTACGGTCTGAAGAGCTTCGTTTTCTGGATTTAGGGAAAGGACTTCATGGCGTAACTTTTGAACTTAGTAAGGAGAAGTTTGAAGCCCTTCAAAAAAAATGCAGGGACATGATCAATGCTCAGGAAAAAGCCATCAAAGAAAAAATTAAACCGTTGCATCTCTCGGATAAACCCAGTCAAAAAACACGACTCTATTCTTATGAACATTTGTCCCCCCATATCTATGCGTTAGAAAAAGCGCAAGCGCATGACAATCAAACCGAACCTCGATTAAAACCTTTTCAAGTAAATTTTTCTTTTCAACTAAATCCTTTCATGGGCTTATGGGGCCCTTCACTTAAAGGTTCATATACTTGTAAAACTCAAGCCTTAAATTTATTGAAAGGGATCTTAACGCAACAACAAATTGATCGTTTAAGCGAAAACGGCAAGCACCCCAATATTCCACGATACAGTGGCAAGATGGAAAAGATACTTTTACACAGCACAGGCCCTCTTCGCAAACATACAAAACGTTCAGGAGAAATGGTATGTTACAGAGACTGGAACGACCCTGATGTCGAATTATACTGGACCATACCACCCCAGGAATATGAAATTTTATCGAGTGAAACGGGCAGTCTGTTCAAGCTAAGCGAGGAATATTGTGATGAAGCTAAAGCAGTGGCAAGTAAACTCCAATGCCTGGAGTGGTTATTTATTAATGCTCAATTTCCTCAAAGTTTTCAACAATACCAAAGAGATTTAATAAATTATATACATACCTGTTATGAATCATTTTCAATCATAGCGCCTAAAAAAGCAAAAACAAAAATAACAGGATGGAAAGGTTATGCTTTATCCCTCTTATCTTTGCCAAGAGATGAGGATGAGAAAGATTTATTAGAAAAGATCAAGCAAGGAAAAAATCTTTTGAATAGCCTTTATATAGCTGTCGTTGATAATTGGGAAATCGATGAGAACTGCCCTTTTGAAAACGAAAGAACACAAAACAATAACGTTTTCGATATGAGTTCATCAGATGAGGAGGAATATTATAACCCGTTGGAAGCCCTTGCAGCTTACCTTGGAATTGAGGATAAAAAAAAGCTTTGCTCTATCGTTGGCCGTTCCTATCTTGAACCGGAAGAGCAAAAAGAGAAAGATGATAATTTAGTCCCTCATTGACGATTATTATATAAGCCGTTAAAGGATAACTTGATCTTATCATTAAGCTATCTTATCTTTCCTTTTTTAAATCATGATTATTGTATGAAATCATTAACCAACGCTGGACATTATCTCCGTCAGACGTCTATATATGCCCTTCAAAACTCATCTTGCAAACTGTTTTTAGCAGGATTACTTTTTCCGCTGGGATACTCACCTTTTAATTATCCAGGACTGACTCTTTTAAGTTTGGCTTTTTTTTATGCCTATCTTGTTCAGGAAACTTCATTTAAGCAAACCGTTCTTGCGAGTTTGAGCTACGGTATTGGACTTTTTGGACTGGGCGTGTCATGGGTCATTATCAGTGTTCATGATTATGGCCATTTAAATTACATTCTCTCAGGATGTGTGACGTTTATATTTATTCTCTATTTATCCTGTTATGTGGCCTTTACTGGTTCTGTTTTTTACTTTATCGGAAACAAAAAAAATCCTCTTATCTCGGGCCTCATTTTTAGTGCCTTATGGTGTATCAGTGAATTTTCTCGGGCAACTCTTTTCACCGGATTCCCCTGGCTATTGGCAGGCACCAGCCAAATAGACGTACCCTTAAAATTTTTAGCCCCAGTGATTGGCTCTTATGGACTTAGTTTTATCACCTGTTTTTCTGCTAGCTTATTGGCAAATTCCATGAGAAAAAATGGAGTTAAGCGATACATTTATCTGGCAGTTTTCGTCGCGTTATTAATATTTCCGCTTTTGCTTAAATCCATTCAATGGACCAGATTAGCGGAGCAGCCACTTACAACAGCCATTATACAAGCCAATTTATCAATGCGTGATAAGTGGGATGAGAGTCTTTTCTGGCAAATTTTAAACCATTACCAAGAAAAGACAGAAAAGTATCTGGGCAAAGACCTCATTGTGATGCCGGAATCCGCTATTCCTCTGCCTGGTTCATATGTAGAAGATTTTTTACAGTCCATTGATAAAAAAGCGAAAACAGCGAAAACAGCCGTTGTTTTAGGCATATTACAATCTACAGAAGAAGAAATGGCATACAGTAATTCTATCATCACGTTAGGCAAGGCCAGCGGAGAATATTCTAAACGTCATTTGGTTCCTTTTGGTGAGTATATACCGGCGCTTTTTCGCTCAGTCAATAAGCTGTTGATGCTGCCAGAACCTGGTTTGATACCGGGTCCATTCAAGCAGCCTTCTATTCGCATCAAGCATATGCCAGTTGCCAGTTTGATTTGTTATGAAATCGCCTACCCCTCACTTTTGCGTCAGCAAATGCCTGAAGCCCGCTGGATCATTTCGGTCAGTGATAACGGCTGGTTTGGCCATTCGCTGGCAAGCTACCAGCAAATTCAAATGGCACGAGTGCTGTCTTTACAAACCGGCCGATTTCAGGTGATTGCCAATAATGACGGATTGTCGTCTATCATTAATGAGAAAGGTACCGTAATAGATAGTCTTCCGCCTTTTAGTTCCGGTGTTTTACAATCTGCTATTTACAGTGCAACCGGTACTACACCATGGATTATTTGGGGCGATAAACCGGCAATCATTTTTTGTTTTTTAATTTTAATTTTTAGCTTATTATTGAAAATTAAATGAAAACCATAGTATTAAGCTATTGCTGCAAAAGACAAGAGACGGTATTCTTACCAACCCTGTTTAATTTAAAACGATTTTTTACATCATGGATAACAGCTACAAACCACAAGAAATTGAAGAGCAAGCTCAACAATTCTGGCAAAAAAAACAGAGTTTTAATGTCATAGAAGATTTAAATAAAGAAAAATTCTATTGCTTATCCATGTTTCCTTATCCCAGCGGTACGTTACACATGGGGCATGTAAGGAACTATACACTCGGTGATGTCATATCACGCTATCAGCGTGCCCTAGGGAAAAACGTTCTGCAACCTATCGGTTGGGATGCTTTTGGTTTACCAGCTGAAAATGCGGCTATCAAACATGATATTCCCCCTGCAAAATGGACTGCGGAAAACATTGAAGCCATGAGAAAGCAATTCCTTCGTTTAGGGAATGCTTACGACTGGAAAAGAGAAATTACCACTTGTAATCCTGAATATTATCGTTGGGAACAGTGGTTTTTTATCCGTCTTTTTGAAAAAGGACTGGTTTATAAAAAAAATGCCATTGTCAATTGGGATCCTGTTGATCAAACCGTGTTAGCTAACGAACAGGTTGTTGAGGGTCGCGGGTGGCGTTCTGGTGCTTTAGTTGAACATAAAGAAATATCCCAGTGGTTTATAAAAATTACTGCCTATGCCGATGAGCTTCTTGACTCACTGGATGAGTTAAATAAATGGCCAGAACAGGTTAAACAAATGCAGCGTAATTGGATAGGACGCTCGTACGGTACTAAAATTTATTTCCAGGTCAAGAACTTTCCTAAAAAACTAAAAATTTATACAACACGACCAGATACTTTGTTAGGCTCAACATTTCTAGCTGTTGCACCTGATCACCCTATTGCCAAGGAAGCCGCTCAAAATAATGAAGACGTTCAAAAATTTCTAAAAGAGTGCCATGGCATAAAAATGGCAGAAGCAGAACTGGCAACACTGGAAAAACGCGGTGTCAACACAGGCTATTCTGCTGTTCACCCAATAACTGGGGAAGAGCTTCCTATATGGGTTGCCAATTTTGTTTTAATGCAGTACGGTTCAGGAGCCATTATGGCTGTTCCTGCTCACGACCAGAGAGATTGGGAATTTGCTCATAAATACAATCTTCCTATCAAACAAGTGATTCAGCCAAAGGATGATGTACAACATAACTTAAAACAGTCAGCCTATACGGGCGAAGGCATTTTAATCAATTCTGAACAATTTGACGGACTTCCTTCTTCCGAAGCAATTTCTGCCATCACTTCATATCTGGAAGAACAGGAAATGGGCAAGGCAACGGTAAATTACCGCTTACGTGACTGGGGAGTGTCCCGTCAACGTTACTGGGGTACTCCTATCCCTATGATTAATTGCGAGGAGTGCGGAGTAGTGCCCGTTCCTATCGATCAACTGCCCGTCATTCTGCCAGAAAACGTGGAATTCACTGGAAGCGGTTCCCCTTTATTGCAATGTCCTGAGTTTTTACACGTTGAATGTCCTAAATGTGGACAGGATGCCGTTCGAGAAACCGATACTTTCGATACCTTTGTTGAGTCTTCCTGGTATTATGCCCGATTTGCCTGTAAAAACCAGGATAATGCCATGCTTGACGACCGTGCGAAATACTGGACCCCAGTTGACCAGTATATCGGCGGTATTGAGCATGCGGTTATGCATTTACTCTATGCTCGTTTTTTCCATAAATTAATGAGAGATGAAGGTCTGGTTAATTCGGATGAGCCTTTTAAAGCCTTGCTAACTCAGGGAATGGTGCTCAAAGATGGACATAAAATGTCAAAATCGATTGGCAATGTCGTGGATCCCAATCAGTTGATTGACACTTATGGTGCAGATACCGCCCGATTATTCATCATGTTTGCCGCCCCGCCGGATCAATCGCTTGAATGGTCTGATACGGCTGTTGAAGGGGCCTACCGCTTTCTGAAGCGCTTGTGGGGTTATGCCTATGAACATCAAAATATCATTACGGAAGTCAATGATGCCATTTTTGATGGAAATGCATCTATTGACTGGCAAGCCACAGATAGTCGTTTAAAAAAATCTCGCCTTCTTGTCCATCAAATTTTAGGACAAGTTAATCAGGATTATGAACGTAATCAATTTAACACCGTGGTTTCAGGATGCATGAAATTATTTAATGAAATCACGGCTTATTCCATTGAAACAGAAGAAGACCGCTACTTTATTCATTCCAGTTTCAGTATCCTGTTAAGGCTTTTAGCCCCCATCACGCCTCATATTTGTCATCATGTATGGCAGCAGCTTGGATTTGAAAAAGCCATTATTGATGCTCCATGGCCAAAAGTCGATAAAAGCGCACTAAAAACAGAGGAAATTGAATTTATCATTCAGGTCAACGGCAAATTAAGGACTCAATTTACGGCAAGTACTGAAGCTACTGAAGATGAGCTTATTGAACAAGCAAAGCAGAAGGCACAGCCTTATATCCAAGGTAAAACCATTAAAAAAACCATTGTTGTTGCACATCGCCAGCTCATTAATTTGGTTGTCAGCTAATGAGAAAAATTTTAATCTTTTTTGCCAGTATTTTACTGGTGGCTTGTGGCTTTCATCTTCGCGGCTCAGTTGATCTTCCTAAGTGGCTGGATAATGTTTTTATTATTAATCAGGGAGGTGACAGGGAGCTGACACATACATTGGAAAAATATTTTGACGCCTATAAAATCACCATCAGCCCCTCTGCAGAACAAGCCACTTACTGGCTTGTCATAAAAGGAGCAGGCCATGAGCAGCAAATAACTAGTATCGGCAGTGGCAGCAATCCCAGACAATATGAACTGATTTATTTTGTTGATTTTCAGCTCCAAACCTCCAAAGGCAAGCCGATTAAGCCATTGAGTCATTTCACAGTAACGCGACAGTTGACGGTAAATAATGATCGGATCCTTGGCTCCGATGAAGAAGCCAATTTATTGATAAGTGAAATGCGTCGAGATGCTGCCATTCAGATTCTAAACCGTCTGAGCTCTATCAAATAACCTATATTATGCTTATAAAACATCAAGCGTTGATACCATCATTAAAACAAGCAATATTCCCTCTTTATGTTTTAGTCGGACCGGAGTATTACTTCGTAGAAGAAGAAACAAAAATGATTAAGGAGGCATTCAGTTTAAATAAGGAAGTAGATTATAAAATCTTGACCATTCAGTCCAAAGAAGATTGGTATCTGCTAAATGACGAAACGAATAGCTATTCTCTTTTTGCCAGTCATGTTTTTCTGGATGTACGTTATGAGAAGAAAAACATAGATCAGGCCGGAAAAGAAATCCTCTTGAATTATCTCGCTGATGCAAATCAACATTGCCTGCTTTTAATCCGCTGTCCGTGTGTTCCGGTCAGTCAGTTACAATGGTTATCCTCTAAAGATAAAGCCGTGATTATTTCCGCCTATCCCCCATCGATCCAGGACATGAGACGCTGGATAATCAGTCAGTTACAACAACATCAATTAAAATTTACGCCAAAAGTTATTGATATTATTTTGTATAAAGTTCAAGGCAATATGCTCGCCTGCTCACAAGCTATACAAAAAATGATTTTAACTTATCCTCCGCGCTCAGAACTGAACGCCGATGAAATATTAGAACAACTCAGCGATCAATCCGAATATCAATTCTATGATTTAACCGCTTCCTGCCTTGCTGGCGAGACAGAAAAAGCAATCTGTGTACTTAGAAAACTAATGATTTTTCAAAAAGATTATAGTTTGATTTTATGGATAATAACGGAGGAAATAAGAGTACTATTGCAACTCAAACATTTAGTGCATCAACAGCAATATTCCTTAACTGATGCCTGCAAAAAACTTAAAATTTGGAAGCAACGGATAAAATTATATCAAACAGCAAACCATCGTTTGTCCCCTTCTTTTTTGCAGCAGCTTATATTAACAGCTCACAAGATTGACTTACTTATAAAAACAGGTAAAACAGGTCCAGTTTCTCATTTATTGGAATCCATGGTGTTATCTTTCAGTCAAGGACAAAAATGATTAAAAAAAAACGACTCAGCGTTGCTGTTTTTGGTGGTGCTTTTGATCCTGTTCATCTCGGTCATTTAAAGACAGCAGATTTTATTCAATCAAATTTTAATTTTGATCATTTTTTTTTCGTGCCCTGTAAGACAACTTTATTAAAAGATTCTGCGAAAGCAAGTACAGCACACAGAGTTAATATGCTTAAATTAGCTCTGGATAACTATCCTGATTTCACGATTGATTTACGTGAGATTCGACGGGAAACACCGTCTTACATGGTGGATACGCTTCAGAGTTACAGAAGTGAATATCCCAAAGCCTCTCTTAGCCTTATTCTCGGAGAAGATGCCTTTCATAAATTGACACAATGGCATCAATGGGAAAAAATAATTCAACTAGCCCATCTTATTGTTATTAATCGACCCGGCTATCATCTGACAAACATTTCACATGGGCTCAAACAACTGCTGAAACAATACGAAACCAAAGAAAAAGATCAGATTTTAACAAGTAAAAGCGGCTTGATATTTCGTCTAAATGCAGGTAACCATGATATTTCTTCTACCGAAATACGTCGCACTGTGAAAAGCGATCAGACCTCCTCTATTGAAGTGACTGAAAAAGTCTACGATTACATCAGGAAGTATAAACTGTATCAGTAATTCGATGATCACGCGAATGAGTATTCACATCATCGGCTATTAGTTCGATACCCATACCCTGCTCATCCAGAGACTTAATTTTCTTAATAAAATCAGGCATGAATCGATAAAGCATGTTCACTACTGGTTCAAATTTTGCAAATAACTCCGAGTCCTGGCTGTATTGCTGGTAAGGAAGAGAGCTCATTTTAATAGCAAGGATAACCAAAGCCACGATAAAAACACCTCTTATAAATCCAAATCCCATACCAAGAATTCTGTCAGTGCCACTTAAACCGGTTCTTCTTAAGACGAAGCTAAGTAAAGCGTTAAAAATTCCTCCCAGCAACAAAACCGCGAAAAAAAGAACAAGAAAGGAGACTATTGCACGAGCTGTTTGATCTTGAAAAGCAGGGAACATATGCTCAATATCCTTTGAATAGGTAAATGCAACCCAAAAGGCTAATATCCAAGTACAAAGTGCAATAATCTCTTTGACAAATCCCCTGAACAAACCGGTAATGACTGATAAAGCAATCACCGCTATAATTACCAGATCAAGCCAGTGCCACTCCATCCTTAACTAACTCCTGTATGAATAACAAAACCGTTTAACTGAAATGTACTGGCGAGTTTCTGTTTTAATTTTTCAGCTTCATGTTTGTCCCCTGCTCCTACTACATGGACTTTAAAATAAAACCCGCCTGTTTTACGCTTCACTCTGAGAATTTTTGCACGATATCCTTTACTTTCCAAATGTTTCAACAGATGCTCTGCATTAGACAACTTGGAAAATGAGGCCAATTGTACTGTATATTCTCCTTTTGCTTCCCTTTTTTTGGGAGAGGAGACGTTATTTTTCTGCGCTAACGCTTTATTTTTTAAATCAGGTGATTCTACGGCTTTCTTAGAAACCGGAATAGAAGCATTTTGTCTGGCAGATGTTTTTTTGGCTAATTCTACTGGAGTAGAAGCCCGCTTAATGAACACATTCTTTTCAATGAGATCAGCTTTTGTCAATTGAGGCAATTGACTTTCTTCAGGAATGGGAGCTAATTCAACATGAGCAACCTTTGTTTTTTGAAATAATTCTTTTTCCGATTTAATAACTACGTTAGGATACAATGGCTTTGGCGGGAGTTTTACATTCATAGTCACGTTACGATCAGGGCGCTGGCTGGATTTTTTAATGATAGCAGGTGCAAAAATTGCAGCAATAGATATAATAACTGCCAAACCTATCAGTCGATGCTTAATCTTTTCATCCATTTCAATTTTCATATTATCTCCTCTTGCTCGACGGAATTTGACTGTAGCGCATCCCTGATCTGGCTCACGGTATAAAATGAGCCATACACCACCACCAAATCACCATCCTCTGCTCGTTCTTTTGCAGAAAAAAAGGCATTTAAAGGATCAGCATAAAATGCTTCAACAAATATATCCAATTCCTCAAAAGCCAGTAAAATAGCCTGCCTGCTTGCCGCACGCTTAAGTTTTATCTGAGCGGGATACCAGTAATGAATAACATTTTTTAAAGGCCTAATCAGGCCATTTAAATCTTTATCATTCAAAGCTGAAAACACTGCATGGACACGTTTTTTATTGTCCAATTTTTTTATATATTCCGCAAGTAGGCAGGCAGCCTGAGGATTATGCGAGACATCATATATTATGTCTATTTTGCCAGGTATAAACTCTAATCGACCTGGAATATTTATCATAGGCATAGCAGCACCTATATGCTGGTCTGTAACAGGCAAAAAGGCTTGCAAAAGGTTGGATGCCATAATAGCGGAAGCGGCTGCCTTTAATTGAATTTTTGGGCGAGGCAAATGCATCTGTTTTTCTTTCATACATAAAAACCAGTTCTCAGTTCGCCCACCAATGTCATAATCATGCCCTAAACGGTAAAGGCGGCAACCTAATTTTTTTGCCTCATTCATCACAGAAATCGGAGGATGGTGGTCAGCATAAATAAATTCCCGTCCGGCCCGCAGAATCCCTGCTTTCTCATATCCTATCTCTTCCAGTGTGTTTCCTAAATATTGCTGATGGTCAAAATCAATGGTGGTGATAATTGCCAAGTCCGCATCAATGATATTCGTAGCATCCTGCCGTCCGCCCAGTCCCACTTCCAAAATGATAATATCAAGATTGTATTTTTTAAAATGCCATAACGCGGCCAAGGTAACCACTTCGAAATAGGTAAGTGGTGTATGCCGGCGAGCTTCTTCGACAGCAAGAAAAGCCGAGCATAAATCCTCATCAGAAGCCATAACCGCATTGACTTTTACTCGTTCATTGAACTGCAGTAAATGCGGTGACGTGTAGCTGCCTGTCTGATAGCCTGCTGTGATATATATAGATTCAAGAGCTGCGACTGTAGAGCCTTTGCCGTTCGTACCAGCAACGGTAATAACCTTGCATGAGGGAGTTAACAGATTCAAACGCCGAGCCGCCTCTTGAACACGCGATAACCCCAATTGAATTTCTATCGGATGACTTGTTTCGAGATAATTAAGCCATTCTGCAAGACTAAAATCCCTTAAAGAATGATACAAGTTAGTTCTCCGCAGCCGGATAAGTCAATTTGGATACGATTTCCGCAACAGTCGATCTTATGTTTTTACGTTCTACGATCATATCTATATGACCATGTTCAAGTAGAAACTCACTTTTTTGAAAACCTTCCGGTAAAGTTTGTCTTACTGTTTGTTCTATGACCCTCGGACCTGCAAAGCCAATCAGGGCTTTTGGTTCAGCGATAATAATATCACCCAAACTGGCAAAGCTTGCAGAAACCCCTCCCATGGTTGGATCCGTTAAAACAACGATGAAAGGTAGTCGGCTCTCTGCAAATCTGGCAAGAGCAGCAGATGTTTTTGCCATTTGCATCAAAGAAAAAAGACCTTCTTGCATCCGAGCTCCTCCGCTTGCCGTAAAGCAAATGTATGGGCATTTTTCCTCAGCAGCAACATTGAGCGCCCTTACAAATTTTTCTCCGACCGTAGCTCCCATTGACCCTCCCATAAAGGAAAACTCAAATGCACTGGCTACTACAGGCTGCGCCATCAGTGATCCCTTAACGACAACCAATGCTTCTTTTTCATTGGTTGCTTTTTGAGCCTGAGTAATGCGATCTTTGTATTTTCGAGAGTCTCTGAATTTTAGTCGATCTACGGGTTCAAGATCAGCGGCAACTTCTTCTTGATGATCATCATCTAGAAATTGCTTTAATCTTTCTCTAGCCGAAATGCGATGATGATAATGACATTCTGGACAAACCATTAAATTTTTTGCTAATTCAGTGCTATAGAGAACAGCATTGCAACCCTGGCATTTTACCCAAAGTCCTTCAGGGACACCTTTTTTCTGGGACGTATCCGTTCTGATTTTAGATGGAAGTAACTTTTTTAGCCAACTCATACTTAGAACCTGTGATTGTTAAAAGACAAATATTATACCTGCAATTTTGCTTCAGAGCTTGCTTAAGTGGAATAATTGTATAGATAAAATGATAAAAATAAATAGGATGACCAAGATATAGTCAGGAATGGTTCGGTATTTGGTTCCGTGCAATTATCTTTTATCGTAGCGAAAATACCAATGAGCTATAAAGTATTTCTTTCTGATGCCGTTAAAATAAGAGAGTTAGCAAGAATTATAAAGGAGCTGTCATGAAACAGACCCTCCTGACTATTTTAACAATCATCCTTTTTACATTTGGTTTTACTGTGCATTCAAAACGCTATGGCGAAATGTTATGTCATGAACCTGAATATTTCTGCATAAAAACCAGATATGGTGAAAGCTGGTATACATTGTTTCCTCATCCTGAAGAACGGGATATCGTTCGGCGTATTAATCGAATGAATACCTCACTGAAACCGGGGACTATTATTGCGATTCCTAAAAACCTGGAAAGATTGACCATTTATGATGTTTCACCCTTTCCACGCTACATTGAACCGTCCGGGGAAAAGACCATCTATGTCAGTCAAAAACAGTTGGCGTGGGGTGCTTATGATGCTGCTGGCGAACTCATATGGTGGGGGCCCATTTCTTCTGGAAAAGACAACTGCTCAGGAGCAAGAGGCTCGTGTCAGACACCCGCAGGGTCCTATCGAATTATCCGAAAACAGGATATTGATTGTGTTTCCACAGCTTTCCCTCGCCGCAGTGACGGAAACCATGGCGGTGCCAAGATGCCCTATTGTATGCATTTTTTCAGAGGCTATGCATTACATGGCAGCACAATAGTACCTGGATACAGGGATAGCCATGGTTGTGTACGAATGTTTATTGAAGATGCTCGCTGGTTAAATGAAGAATTTATTGATTTGCCCGGTGGAGGTATGAGAGGTACACGTGTTATTCTTGATAGTCCTCATTAAAGTCCCAAACAATTAATATTCTGAGTTTTGATTTCCTGCCCGTAAAAATAACCCTGAGCCGAATTGAGTTGAGTATAAAAAGTAAATTCACACAAAAACAGAATAGACAATTAGTACACAAGCTGATAATATTTTAATTTTTGCTATTAATTTTCTGCAACCTGTCATGAAGTTGCTGTTTTTTTAAAAGCTCAGGTTACACAGCATGGTATTTTTTAGCCGATTTTGATGAATGTTTAATATTTAAAGCGCAACTTATTGAAGTAAATGAGCAATTGAATATTAAATCTTCGCTGAAAACTGAAAAAAGACAAGGCTGTGCAACAATATGGAGTTAAAAGTCTGGAGTACTTATAAGCAATGACATATGTAAAACCTCAGGAATCAACTACCCGCCCTTTTAACTTAAAATGTTTTATGCCCTGGATTATATGGGGCCTTGGCTGTGCATTTTATTTTTATGAAAATCTTTTGCAAGTTTCTCCCAGTGTGATGAGTAACGAACTGATGCAGGATTTTTCTGTCACCAGTCATGCTTTAGGTGTATTGGCCGGCGTATATTTTTACTCGTATGCGATTATGCAGCTACCAGCCGGTGTCTTGCTTGATTATTTCGGTCCACGTCGTCTTTTAACCATTGCAACCCTCGTATGTGCTATTAGCACAATAGCCTTTGGACAAACCGATAATTTTTATATGGCATCCTTTGCAAGACTTATGATCGGTTTTGGTTCAGCATTTGCTGCGGTTGGTACGATGAAACTTGCTGCAAATTGGTTCTCTTCTGATCGCTTTGCCTTATTGACAGGAATCATGGTAACGATTGGTATGCTTGGTGCTATAGGTGGAGAAGCCCCACTGGCACTACTCATAGATCATTATAACTGGCGAACTTCTCTGTTCATTATGGGCGTTATTGGTATTGGGCTAGCTGCTCTTATTTTTATTATTGCCAAAGATTCTCCCCATAAATACAGGGACAAAGTCAAAGAAAATGAGGAACAAAGGGAGCGGGTCCTTCCCAGTCTGCTTGCCTTAATTAAAAATAAACAATTATGGCTCATTGCCTCCTATGGTGGATTAATGTTTATGTGGACACCGGTGTTCGGTGGCTTGTGGGGTGTTCCCTTTTTGATGACAAAAATGGGCATCAGTAAAACAATGGCTGCAAATTACATTTCACTTATTTTTGTAGGTTGGGCGATAGCCAGTCCTTTCTGGGGAATATTTTCCAGTCGCATAGGTCGTCGAAAGCCCCCCATGTACATCGGCAGCATCGGTGCTTTAGTAAGCTCTCTTCTTTTTATATATGCTCCCTTAACTTCAGAATCATTACTGGAAGTACTTCTTTTCTTTTTTGGTGTATTTTCTGCAGGTTTCCTGCCGGCATTTGCCGTTGCCAAAGAAATTTGCGATAAACGCTATGTGGCAACTGGCTTAAGTTTTATGAATATGATGAATATGGTAGGTATTGCAATAGCGCAACCCATTATTGGTTATATTCTGGATGCCCTATGGCAAGGCGATATGACGAATAATGTCCGAATATATTCCATCACAGCCTATTATAAAGCACTTGCCATATTGCCTCTAGGTATTCTCATTTCTTTATTTATTTTACCAAAAGTCAAGGAAACCTATTGCAAAAGTACGCAGGAATAAGATTTTACTGATACATGAGAATGACTGAATACCTTCAGAATTGTATTTGAGATGGTATAATGACTGATTTTTAAATAACCAACTGGAAATTATGACACAGAAACTGTATATCAAAACAAACGGCTGTCAGATGAATGATTATGATTCGTCAAAAATGGCTGATGTGTTATTTCAATCACACGGATTTATCAAAACTGATACAGTAGAAGAAGCCGATCTTATCTTGCTTAATACCTGCTCTATTCGAGAGAAAGCGCAGGAAAAAGTTTTTTCTCAACTTGGTCAATGGCGTGAATATAAAAAAAGCAATCCTCAGGTAATTATCGGCGTGGGTGGGTGCGTAGCCAGTCAGGAAGGTGAGGATATTATTAAAAGAGCTCCTTTTGTAGATTTGGTTTTTGGTCCGCAAACCTTGCATCGCTTACCGGAAATGCTCAACGAGAGACTTGAAAAAAACAAACCAGTGGTGGATATCAGCTTTCCAGAAATTGAAAAATTTGATCATTTGCCTCCTCCTCGTGCTGAAGGACCTGTAGCCTTCGTTTCCATTATGGAGGGTTGCAGCAAATATTGCAGTTACTGTGTAGTACCTTATACCCGTGGTGAAGAAATCAGTCGACCATTTGATGATGTTCTGGCTGAATGCTATCAGTTGGCCACACAAGGTGTTCGAGAAATTAATCTGCTTGGACAAAATGTCAATGACTATCAGGGTAAAATGGATCACGGTGAAATCGCCGATCTTGCGTTGCTTATTCATTATGTTGCTGCTATTGAGGGTATAGAACGAATCCGATTTACCACCTCTCATCCTCTTGCTTTTTCCGATAATCTTATTCAGGCTTTTGCTGAAGTGCCTGAGCTTGCCAATCATCTGCATTTACCTGTTCAAAGCGGCTCGGATCGTATTTTATCCATGATGAAACGTGGTTATACTGCTTTGGAATTTAAATCAAAAATACGTAAGCTGCGCAAAGTGCGTCCTGATATTCGCCTATCTACAGACATTATTGTAGGCTTTCCCGGCGAAACAGACGAAGACTTTCAGGCTACCATGAATCTCGTGCATGAAATGGGTTTTGATACCTCCTTCAGCTTTATTTATAGTCCACGACCTGGCACACCTGCGGCAAACTTACACGATGAAACCTCTATGGAGATTAAAAAACAGCGGCTACAGATATTACAAAACCGTTTGACCATGCAGGCAGCACGCTACAGTCAATCCATGATAGGCTCACATCAGCGTGTTTTAGTGACTGGATTCTCTAAAAAAAAT
Source organism: Legionella israelensis (assembly GCF_004571175.1). Taxonomy (NCBI): domain Bacteria; kingdom Pseudomonadati; phylum Pseudomonadota; class Gammaproteobacteria; order Legionellales; family Legionellaceae; genus Legionella; species Legionella israelensis. The sequence goes on along the minus strand of NZ_CP038273.1, from coordinate 3,199,514 downwards.
CACCACCAGTTAGCCGGCAGAACTGAGTGTAATCGTGTTGTTAATTTTGACGGTCCTGAGGAAGTAATAGGACAGTTTGTAAATGTTCACATTAATGAAGCATTACCAAATTCCTTACGCGGACGAATAATGAGCATTGACAAAATTCAACAGGCCTGATGTCGGAGAAGAGCATCAAAAAAGAGCACATCATTCCAAGTGAGTTTCATGGCCAACGCCTTGATAGCGTACTTGCTTCTCTTTTTCCGGAATATTCCCGTTCTATATTAAGTAAATGGATTAAAGAGGACTTTATCAAACTTAATGACAAGCCGTGTAGACCGAAAGATAAAGTATCCTCAGGTGATAAGATTCTCATGGACGTCAGCATAGAAAGAGAAGATAGTGGTTCTGTTTTGCAAGCTCAATCGATTCCCTTGAATATCATTTATGAAGATAATGATGTTCTAATCCTAAACAAACCTGCTAATTTAGTTGTCCATCCAGGGGCAGGAAATCTGCAAAATACGCTTGTTAATGGGCTTTTATATTATTCATCTCAATTACAGAAATTGCCAAGAGCGGGGATCATTCATCGATTGGATAAAGACACAACGGGCTTATTGATTGTTGCTAAATCATTAGTGGCTTATACGGATTTAATAAGACAAATGCAGGCGCGGGATATTCAAAGGCAATATCTGGCCCTCGTACACGGTTATGTCGTTTCAGGTGGAGTCATTAAAACCGCTTTTGGAAGGCATCCAGTAAATCGTTTGAAAATGGCGGTGACTCCTTCAGGAAAAGAAGCCATAACCCAGTACAGTATACGACAGCATTTGAACGATTATACCTTGCTGGATGTTAAATTAATGACGGGGCGAACTCATCAAATCCGTGTCCACATGGCTCATATCCGCCATCCCATTCTTGGCGACCCATTATATGGAGGCAGAACAAAATTTCCTTCCAATGCAGACGAGGCATTAAGAAAAAAAATTGAATCCTTTAAAAGACAGGCATTACACGCCTACTACTTAAAACTGATGCATCCTTTATCTAAAAGAGAATTGACATTCACTGCCCCTTTACCGGATGATTTTGCAAAACTGCTTCAAACGTTAGAGGATCATTATGGACATCATCAAAGCTAATTGGCCAGCACCTGCCAACATTAGCGCAGTCACAACGTTGCGCACAGGAGGTTTCAGTCAACAGTATTATGCTCATAATAACATGGCTTATCATGTTGGCGATCACGAGAAAGATGTATTAAAAAATCGCGAGCGCTTAAAAAGAACCTTATATTTGCCTGCCGAACCGACATGGCTTAATCAAGTGCACAGTAACATTTGTATTGTGGCTGAAACAGAAGAAGAAAGGACGGCGGATGCTGCAATCAGTCGCTCGATAGAATATCCTCTTGCGGTTATGACAGCCGACTGTCTGCCTATTACCTTATGTAATCTGCAAGGTTCTGAGATTGCGGTTATCCATGCCGGCTGGAGAGGCCTGGTCCATCACATTATAGAAAATACGCTGTCTAAAATGACGGCAAAACCTCATGATATAATGGCATGGGTTGGGCCTTCTATTTGCGGAAATTGTTTTGAAGTCGGTGAGGAAGTGCACCAGATTTATAAAGAAAATTATCCTGACTCTACTCAGGCCTTTCAAGGAAAGCAACTCAAATGGCTTGCTGATTTGCCCTTAATAGCAGAAATGATTTTAAATGCCAATGGTGTTAAAGCTGTTTATAAGGCTCAGAGATGTACATTTGAGTTAAAAAATGAGTATTATTCCTACCGAAGAGAACAACAAACAGGTAGAATGGCTACTTTAATCTGGTTTAATCATGCAATCTAGGATAATAATATGTTATTTCGTTTAAAACGTTTTATTTGTATATTTTTTATACTTTTAGCTGGTCACGCAAGTTATGCAGTAAACAACTCTGATCCTGCCCGTCTTCCAAGCCTTGCTCCTGTATTAAAAAATGCAATACCTGCCATTGTTAACGTGGCTGTACAGGGCTATTTGCCTGATAGTGCATCCAGTGCCATGGGTAATGATAATGAAGATGAGGATGACAAACCAAATCGCCCTTCACAAATGCCCCAAAAGCCCCGCAAATTTCAAAGCATTGGTTCAGGGGTCATCGTTGATCCGCAAAACGGCATTATCATCACTAATGATCATGTCATCCGCAATGCCAGCTTAATTACCATCACTCTTCAAGATGGACGGCGATTAAAAGCAAAACTGATTGGTGGAGACAGTGAAACAGATCTGGCTGTTCTTAAAATCGATGCTAAAAATTTGAAAAGTCTTCCTATAGGTGATTCAGATAAACTGGAGGTTGGAGATTTTGTGGTCGCTATTGGAAACCCATTTGGTTTAAACAGTTTTGGCAATAGCCAATCTGCTACTTTTGGCATCATAAGTGCATTGAAGCGTTCTGATCTCAATATTGAAGGTGTTGAAAACTTTATTCAGACGGATGCAGCCATTAATCCTGGTAACTCCGGAGGAGCTTTGGTTAATAACAAAGGCGAACTTATTGGGATTAATACCGCCATTATCTCGCCTTACGGAGGAAACGTAGGTATTGGTTTTGCTATCCCAATCAATATGGCCAAGGATGTTGCTCAGCAGCTTCTGAAATATGGCTCTATTCATCGCGGATTGATGGGGATTTTTGTGCAACATCTGACTCCTGAACTCGCGCAAGCAATGGGTTACCCTAGCGATTTTCAAGGTGCTCTTGTTTCTCAAGTCAATGAAAACTCCCCTGCTGAAATGGCCGGTCTAAAAGCAGGTGATATTATCCTTCAAATTAATGACACCAAAATTACGCAAGCATCTCAGGTTAAAACCACCATCGGTCTTTTGCGAGCCGGCTCAGAAGTGAAATTAACCGTTCAAAGAGATGGGAAACAGCTCACTTTAAACGCTGTGGTTACGGACATCAAAAAACATGAACAAAAATTACAGTCCAATAATCCTTTTCTTTATGGATTAGCATTACGTAATTTTGAACAAGATTCTCCTCTTCATGGAAATATTACGGGTATTCAAGTTGTGGGTACCTCAGAGAACAGCGCAGGCTGGAGAGCTGGATTAAGGCCTGGGGATATCATTGTATCGGCAAATAAAAAACCAACGCCCAATATTAAGACTCTGCAACAAATTGCCCAACAAAAGAAAGATCAATTGTTGGTACAGGTCTTGCGAGGTCCTGGAGCTCTTTATCTGCTGATTATGTGATTGTTTTAAATAACGCACGTTCGACATAAAAGGTATTCATGCCTTTTATGTCGCTAAGCGAGTGCTCCTGTATAAAAGCAAGATTTTCATATATTCTCCCAACAAGCCAAGGAAAACCCATAAACCTCGACACGATGCCCGAATCATTTTGCTGAAATAGCTCACACAGGTTATAGAAAAAAATTAAAAAACGGTCTTGACATCAGAGCCACAAAAGGACAAAATCAGCGCCTCAAATGGCTATGTGGCTCAGTCGGTTAGAGCGCGGCACTCATAATGCTGAGGTCGGTGGTTCAAGTCCACCCATAGCCACCATCCTACCCGATAATTCCATTAAATCATTTCACAAAAAGACTATTGTCGACGATTTTTTTTCGTTATCATGTTGAAATCATTTATTTGTCGATTTCTTGAATGCGTATTTTTGTTTTTTTAATTTTTTTATTCATCACAGCACAGAGCAGTGCCCAAGCATTTAATATCAAAACGGCTACAAGCAAGGATGGTAATACCATATTCTATTTACAAAGCGAATCTTTTGCTTTTAAAAAAAATGCCCAGCAATTTCAAAAAATTATAGAATCAAAAACGAATTATCTTGTCACTATAAAAGAACTCAACAAGAAAAAAATGTTTCTTGTTGAGATTGGTCCCATCAAAGATTACAAAAGCGTCCGTCAGTTAAAAGACAAACTGAAAGAACTCAATTTACTAAAAACAGTAGAAAATAATGCAGATCTCAATAAAGAAAAAACAGAAACAGGAGATCCTAAAACATCACAGGAAAAAGGCCAATTATGGAATCTGAGAAATGCCGATATACGCGCAGTCATTGCAGAGATCTCGAGAGTGACAGGAAAGAATTTTATTGTTGACCCTCGTGTACAAGGCAAAATTTCCATTATTTCCAGTAAACCCATGTCAAGTAAAGAGCTGTATCAGGTATTTTTGTCCATGCTACAAGTATCAGGCTATGCAGCTATCCCTACAGGTGGTATCATCAAAATCATTCCCAACATTGACGCAAAAACACAGGCTCCTGATCTGCTAAGCCAGCTAAAAAGTCCTCCCAGAGGAGAGGAAATGATGGTTGAAGTTGTACCTGTTCACTATGTTCCATCAGAACAACTCGTACCTGTATTACGTCCTTTAATGCCGCAATGGAGCCATGTTTCTGCTTATGCACCTTCAAACATGATTATTCTGGCTGGCCGGGCAAATAACATCAGAAGATTGGCAGGCATTATTAAACAGGTGGACAGCTCTTCTGCCAACGGCATAGATGTCGTTCCCCTTAAATACGCCTTGGCGATGGATATTGCCAATACTTTAAAAGATCTCGTCAAAGCACAACCTGGCACAGGTCTGCGCAACCAAACCATGCTGGCTGCCGATGATCGTAGCAATGCCATATTATTAAGCGGAAGCAAAACGGAAAGAATTCGATTACGATTATTAATCGCCAAACTAGATCAACAAGGGAAATATGGTAATAACAGTAATACTCAAGTAGTCTATTTGAGTTATCTGAGAGCAGAAGATCTTGTTCCTATCCTCGCCGGTGTAGCGCAGGCTAACTTTAGTGGCAATGTCAGTACAACAATTGGGACCATTACCCGTCCTGCATTAGACAGCACCAATCCGGCTTCAAATTTTGCAACTGGAACATCCAGTAGCACCAAAGACGCTTTTTCAACAGCTCCACAATCGCAACAACCTACAGCCGCTGCTGATGCTTCCGCCACCCCAACGACGACAGGAGGCTCCACTCAAATAGAAGGAACAACCAAACCTACAGTACAAATCATAGCGGAGCCCAATACCAACTCTGTTATCATCAATGCGCCATTATCCATCATCCGTATTCTAAAATCTGTTATCAGTCAATTGGATATTCGCCCTGCCCAATTGTTGATTGAAGCACTGGTGGCCGAAGTCGATCAAAGATATGTAAACGATCTTGGTATTGAATGGGGAACGGATCAACAAACAGGGAATCCTGCAAGCTTCCGTCCTGGCTTTGCCATTATCAACAGTGATACCAACATTGATGACTTTCAAGCACAAATTTATGCTCTTGTAAGAGAGAGAAAAGCTAATATTTTATCTACTCCTTCAGTGGTTGTGCTGGATAATCGCCAAGCTAAAATTCTGGTGGGAAGGCAGGTTTCAGTCGCTACCACCAGTTATCCTAATAACGCAGGCGGAACTACAACAGCCAGCCCATTTACTACCTTCGAACGTGTCAATGTGGCTTTACATTTGTATGTCAGACCCCAGATTACACGCGGGCAAGGTATACAGCTGCAAATTGACCAGGGAAACGATACACTTGAGCCCACGACCACTGCGGCAGTAGACGATCAGCCTGTATTTAGGGTCAGTAGCATCGTTACTTCTGTCCATGTAGAAAGCGGTGATGTAGTTGTATTGGGGGGATTGGCCCAGGATAGTCTGGCAAATAATGATAACCGTTTACCTATCTTAGGAGATATCCCGGGAATCGGTAAATTATTTCAACGAAATGAATTAACACGGGAAAAAAGAGTGCTATTAGTATTCATTAAACCCATTATTTTACGCAATGAGCGAGATGCACTGAGAGTAACAAATGGAAAATACAATAACATCCGTGAAGAACAGCTTGAATTCATAAGAAAACAGGAATACCACCCAGAGAATGAAGATTCGGTCTTACCGCCGCTAAAAGAAGCAATTTTACCTAAGCCGTTCAGTCATCCTGTAAGCAAACATGTTATAATTAAAAAGATAAAGCCATTACCCAAACCCATGATGACGAAATAATCGATGAATGATCAGGTTACAAAAAAGCTTCCTTCTTACACATTTGCGAAAAAGCATGGCATAGTTGTTACTCTAACAGATAATGATCATGCCAAAGTATATTTTCTTTCAACAGTCAGTGTTCAGGCGCTTTCAGAGGTCAAACGCCTGCTGCAATGTCATCTGGAATTAGAACAAGTTGATCAACACGCATTTCAACAGCATTTAGCTCAGGTTTATCAATCCAAATCCAATGTTCTGGATGCTGCTATTGGAATGGAAGAAGATATTGATCTTTCCCTTTTGGCTGATCAATTACCTACCAGTGAGGATTTATTAGATACTCAAGATGACGCTCCGGTCATTCGATTAATTAATGCCCTGTTTACTCAGGCCATTAAACAAAAAGCGTCTGATATTCATATTGAAACCTATGAAAATCGTGTGTTGGTTCGCAACAGAATAGATGGTGTTTTACAGGAAGTCCTTGAAATTCAAAGGGCCATTGCACCATTGGTTATTTCTCGGGTTAAAGTGATGGCGCGACTGGATATTGCTGAAAAACGTATTCCACAGGATGGTCGCATTGCCTTACGAATTGGCGGACATAATATTGATGTACGCGTATCCACCCTGCCATCAAACCATGGGGAGCGTATTGTACTAAGAATTCTCGATAAACAGGCAGCACAACTGGATTTAACGTTACTGGGCATGCCTGATAATACATTAACTACCATGCGTAAAATGATTTCAGAGCCTCATGGAATTATCCTGATTACAGGGCCTACAGGCTCAGGAAAAACCACCTCCCTTTATGCCATGTTAACCGAATTGAATCAGGTCAGCCGTAATATTCTGACCATTGAAGATCCTATTGAATATGATCTGCCTGGCGTTGGCCAGACTCAGGTCAACACTAAAGTGAATATGACATTTGCCAAGGGCTTGCGCGCTATATTGCGCCAGGACCCTGATGTGGTAATGATTGGAGAAATCCGTGATCTTGAAACAGCAGAAATTGCTGTACAAGCAAGCCTTACCGGACATTTAGTCCTGTCCACACTCCATACTAATACAGCTCTTGGAGCATTAACAAGACTACGTGATATGGGAGTAGAATCCTTTTTATTATCTTCAAGTATTGTGGGACTGATTGCCCAACGCCTTGTTAGAAAACTGTGCAGCCATTGTAAAACATTACACCATTTGCGTGACGATGAAAAAGAATTGCTGAGCCTGCCTCCCGGTAAGCAAATAACCGTCTACGAACCTCATGGTTGTGAGCACTGTAACCATTCCGGCTATCGTGGGCGAACAGGTATATATGAACTCATTATCATTGATGAGCCATTGAGGGGCATGATTCACCGTAATGAAACTTTACAAACCATGGAAAATCATATCCGCCCTACTTGCCCTAGTATTCGGGAAGATGGCTTCAAAAAAGTTCTTAATGGGGAAACCTCCTTGGCAGAAATATTAAGAGTTACAAGTCAAGGCTGATTTTCAGTTCTTTATCAGTTTCTCAATGCGAAACAGATAGTTCAATTTATAAACTATATATATTTTTATTGTTTAATTGGTTTTTAATTAAATCTATTTATTAATGTTTTCTTAAGCTTTTTACAGTTACCATAGCTAAAATTTTAAACATGGTAAACATCAGGATGACAAAACTTCTTTTAATCAATGAATTAAGTTTTAATAAAGAGTTAGGTACCTATACTTATTTAGCAAGATGTGAAAACAATCAACTGGTTATTATCAAGAAGATTGAAGCGACAGATGAACAATGTCCTCAGGTAGAAAGAGAAATTGAATGTCTTCATGCCAATCATTTGTTAGTGGATTATAGTTACGAAGAACCTAAAGAAAAAAAACTCCGCGGCAAAAATCCGTTCAATAAAAAACCCATTACCCGTTTGTACTTTATCGTGATGGATATGATTCCAGGCATTAACCTTCAGGATTTTGTTTCTGCAGGAAGTTTAACCGCGGAACAGTGGTTTGCTATCTTCTATCACATGGCAAAAGGTTTGCAGCAATTCCATGATAACGGATATGTACATCGTGATGTTAAACCAGATAATTTCATGATCAATGAGAAAGGTATTCATCCTGTTGATTTTGGCAATTCCATTAAAAAAGAATATGCTGAACAATATATTGTACTTGGTAAACCCGGATTTCTAGCTGCCGAAACATCGACACTCAAGAACGGGACTAAACCAAAAAACGACCAAAAGTCGGATCTCGCCTCGCTAGGATATAGTTTTCTTTATTTGTTAGATTGCTTTAGATTAACTCTTTACTATCGAGACGAACTGGATTTTGCCGATGAAGTTCCATCCACACTATTAAAACATGGATTTAATAATGAGCAGATTCAACAATTAATAATATTATTTCAAGACATCACTCAGGAAAATCCGGATAAAAGACCAGATTTGCACTCGATTTGTGAGCAATTTAAAAATTTATCTGGCGGTAAAATCAGTCTGGACTGGATTGAGGAAAGAATAAAAAATCAACTCAAAAACGATCATTACGAGCCAGTAAACAAAGTCATGAAGATTACACCCATGTCAATATCTGAGCTCGTAAATCATGGCTATGAAATGACGAAGCTTAAGTCAGAAGATGAAAAAATTCAGACAGGCCCACCCTCTTCAATGACACAACATGGGGGCGAAAAAGCTTTAGAGAATATTATCAACAGCTGCCATGTAGCTAAAAATTCTGAAACGGGAAAAGCATCCAATCCTTCTACTTTAGGAATTTTCAGTAAACCGTCAGTACTAACAACAGTAAATAGTGACAAAAATCCTTCTTCTCAGGAAAAACCATCTTTTTATTGTGATTTATCATCTTATTCATTTTAGTGAACCTCAACTCGAGGTAAGCATCACGCATAAGCTAGAGAGATTGTATCCTGCGAGGCAAAAAGAGATCAAAACGCAGGACTAGTCAAGCTAATTCAATCATTTTGGCCTCCTTTTAGCGAAGTTTAAGCGTATACTTATCTCGAGTTGAGGTTAGTGATAGCCTCAATTAAAGCTCCAGCTTCCAGAGCCTGAACTCGTGCTTTGAGACTTTCAGCTGTATCCTCGGTTAAAATGGGGCAGGTTTTTTGTAAAATGATAGGGCCGGCGTCTACGGTTTCTGTGACAAAATGAACCGTACAACCCGTCTTTTTTTCCTGAGCTTCAATCACGGCTTGGTGGATCTCAAGGTCCATTTTGCCTGCATAAGCAGGCAATAATGAAGGATGAATATTAATGATTTTATTATGCCATTCGTTAACAAATCGAGCAGAAAGAATACGCATGTAACCAATAAGAACGATTAAATCGATATCGTATGCTTTTAAGACTTGAGAAACTTCCATGTCATAAGATGTACGTTCCATACCATTCACTGGAATATACTGTGATCTTAAGTCATGAGTTTTTGCTCTTGTTAAAATAAGAGCCCCTTTCTTATTGCTGATCACTATTTCAATCGAAGCGTCCAATTGCTTTTTTTTAATGGCCTCAATTAAAGCCAGCATATTGGTACCTCGAGTCGAACCTAAAATTCCCAAACGAATCATAACGATCTCAATTCATGCATAAACTGAACGCGCTCGTTGATAAGCTTGGCTGTTCCAATGTCTTCACGATGATACAACTCACCTGAAATTGCATTGATTTCCTTTTCAGCCAATTGCTCTGCCTCGGCAATGGAGTCAGCAACACCCACGAAAGCAGCTGTTCGAGAACCGGCAGCAATCAATTGATTATTTTTTACATCCACGGATGCCAAATATAAACAAGATTTATTCTTTACTTTGGATATATCTAAGGATGTATTTTTTACTGGATTATCAGGATACCCTTGAGGCACTACGTACTTACACACAGTGGCCTTAGCGGCAAAATCCACAGAAATGCTGGATAAATCATTTGTTACCAAGCACTGACATAACTCAACAAAGTCTGTTTTTAGCAAAGTTAAAACATTTAATGCTTCAGGATCGCCAAAGCGAGCATTGAATTCTATAACATACACTCCCTTTGCTGTGGCAATAAATCCTCCATATAAAATACCGATATATTTATCATTTTCCTGTTGCATTAAGGCACGAAGAACCCCTTGATTAATTTTTAATGCCTGTTCGATATCCTCTTTTTGTAAGAAAGGTAAAGAATGATCAGCATCAGAGTAACTTCCCATACCACCTGTGTTCGGCCCTTTGTCATTTATAAAAGCACGCTTATGATCCTGAACTAAAGGCATGGGCACGATTCGTTGGCCATCACAAAAACACATCAGAGAAAATTCCTGACCTATCAATTTTTCTTCAATCACTAAAGTCTGACCCAGGTTGAAAATTTCTTTGCAATAATGCATAGCTTCTCTAAAGGAATGAAGATGATCTCCTGCTACTTTCACTCCTTTACCACCCATAAGTCCGTTAGCTTTAATAACATAATTACCCTCACCAAGTTCATTTAAAAACTCGGAAATTCCATTCATGTCTGAAAAAACACGATAGGCAGGCAAGCCTGGAATTTCGTATTTATGCATTAACTGACGAGCAAAAGATTTACTGGTTTCAATTTTCGCGAGATTTTTTTTAGGCCCAATCACAGGAATAGAAGCCGCCCATAATTGATCAGCCAATCCCTGCTCCAGCGGCGCTTCAGGACCAATGATCACCAGTTGAATCTTCCATTCATAAGCCATTTGCAAAATATCGGAACAATTTCTGATATCGCCAACCCAATAACCTTGGGTTTGAGCTTTAACGCCAGGATTAACCGCGGTTCCACAACAAAATATTTGTGGTTGTTTTGGGGAGCGATTCAGGGCGGTTATAATGGCGTGTTCGCGAGCTCCTGAGCCAACAACAAGAATATTCATGCTTATTTCACTCCATTTTTACTTTGCTCAACTCTATGCTTTTCCAGGGCTGTTATCTTTTCTTCCGTAATATTGCCAGAAATATATTGTCCATTCATACAAGCCATACAAGGTTTATGAATATGATGTTCACCCCGGCGGGTAACGGCTTCAATTAAATCTTCTTCAGTTTGATAAAGCAAACGATCAACACCCAGAAATTCTCTGATTTCCTCTTCTGTTTTATTCGCTGCAATCAATTTGCTTCGTGAAGGAATATCGATGCCATAAAAACAGGGATTTTTAATGGGCGGGCAAGTGGAAACAAAATATATTTCCTTTGCTCCAAACTCCCGTACCATTTTCACGATTTCACGCGATGTGGTTCCTCGCACGATACTGTCATCAACAATCATGACTTTTTTTTGGTTGATTTCTGTTTTTTGGGGGGTAAGTTTATAACGAACCTGTCGTGATCGAGTTTCCTGATTTGGCATGATAAAGGTTCGTCCAATAAAAGGATTTTTATATAATCCCTCTGAATAACGTATTCCCATAGCATTGGCAAAAGATAAGGCTGCGGTATTGGCAGTAAAAGGAGCCGGTATGATGACATCCGGGACACAGTCTGGATGCTTGTGTTTCCATTGCAGAGCAAGATTTTGTCCCATTCGTAAACGCGATCGATAGACACTGATATCATCAAGGGTTGAATCCGGTCGGGAAAAATACACATACTCGAAAATACAAGGCGAAAATTGTCGGGCATCGATAACTTTTCGATACAATTTTCCTTCCTGAGAAATATAAGCCACTTCTCCAGGCTGTAAATCCCCCTTTAAATCATAACCTAAAGAATAAAAAGGAGTGGTTTCTGAAGCAAAAATATAATCTTTGCGCCCATCTTCCCTTTGCCTTTCCCCAAAAGCCAGAGGCCGGATGCCATGAGGGTCACGAAAAGCAACAAGTCCTTTGCCAATAACAACACTAACAACTGAGTAAGAGCCTTCAACTTTTAAGTAAATGGATTTTACAGCCTGACATAACAGCTCAAAAAAATGTTCATCATCATGATCTGTATATGAACCTTGTGCAAGAGTATCTGCCAACAACAGCAGCAACGCTTCAGAGTCTAAAGAAGAATTTAAATGGCGGTGCTGTTTACCACACAGTTCTTCAACCAATTCCTGATAATTCACCAAATTGCCATTATGCGCCAGAGCAATACCTCTGGGACTACCTATCCATAAAGGCTGAACATCCGATTCACCATATCCGCCTGCTGTGGGATAACGGTTATGAGCTATTCCGATGTTTCCTTTTAATTTTAATACTTCTTCGGTATTAAACGCTTCACGCACAAGTCCCATTCCGTGTAGAGGATGAAATTTATCATCACAAGTTAAAATACCAGCGGCATCCTGACCACGATGCTGCAAATGGATAAGACCATCATACAACTCAGTATTAACTGCGTCGTGACTGAAAATTCCCACAATACCGCACATATATTTTCCTCTGGATCTAACCTTGTTTTTCCAGCCCGAAATCATTCACTATTCTCCCCATATAGACGTATGGGCTTGAAAAAACTCTAAGAAAATGACCCGGTACAAAAATCTTTAATATGATGTTCAATACGTTCTATTGGCGAATCGTTTGATTTGGAAAAAAGAAAATTTTTCCCCGTGATCATTTCATATAACTGGATATAACGTTCGGACAAAGTGATAATTAATTCTTTGGGAGCTTCAGGTAAATTCTTGTCATGATAAGGATCACAATGAGCAACAAACCAAAGTCGCAAAAATTCCTTATCAATATTCTCAGGCTCAAGACCTGCCATAAAACGCTCCTGATAATTTTCTGCCAACCAATAGCGACTGGAATCAGGGGTATGAAGTTCATCCACCAAAATAATATTGCCATTCTCATCTTTTCCGAATTCATATTTGGTATCAACGAGAATCAATCCATGTTCGGCAGCAATTTTTGTTCCATAATGAAAAAGAGTCAGGGCAGCCTGGCTGGCTTGTTGCCAGTCCTGCTCTCTCATTAAACCTTCAGCAAGGATTTCTTTCGGGCTAATTGGGCGATCATGCTCTTTTTCTTTTGTCGTTGGTGTGATAACAGGCTCTAACAACTGCTGATTTTTTCTCAAACCATCTCCAAAATGATGCCCACAATACTGGCGAGCTCCATTTTTATACTGTGTCCAAAGTGAGGTATTGGTTGTGCCGGTGATATAGCCTCGTACCACGAATTCAATAGGAAAAACTGAACATTTTTTTACGATACTGACGTTAGGATCTGGAACAGCGAGCAAATGATTGGGTACTAAATGCTGGGTTTGCTCAAACCACCATGCACTTGTCAAATTCAATACCTGTCCTTTATAAGGAATTGCCGCTAAGAGGCGATCAAAGGCACTTTGCCTGTCAGTGGTAATTAAAATCAACCGATCATCGATATCATAAGTGTCCCGCACCTTTCCCTGATATCTATGACCAAAGTTAAATGCAGTTTCTGTCAAACAATGAGGTAGGGCTTCATCAATAGCCTGTTTATAGGGTATCGTAGAAATAGCAGTCATAGGCATAGGGATTATATACAATATTTGAGTTCAAAATAAAATCCGATAGTTCATTTATTTTACCATTTTTGCAAGTAAAAATCCATAAAACTCCCTGTTGAATGCGCTTAATTCCTTCTATAAAAAAATGATCTTTTAAGGTTTGTTGCTTCTGCTGACCAATAATATTCTCTTTTGCTCTCACCAGCAAAGCCAGGCTATGTTCTTTATCCATTGAAATATCGGCAGCTTGCTGTGCAATTTCTTTACGCTCATTAAATAAAACACCTGTTTTTTTTATCTCATTTATTTGAGAAACAGTCTGGCTTTCAATTTCCCAATGGACCCATCGTTTAACGTTCACAGGAATGTCCATGTGATGCAAGGTATTTTGCACCGTTAAAGCATGATTATCATTGATGATCATCTGAACAAGTATTTCATCACTATGGTTTGTTCTTTTATAAGAAGAAATAACAGAACGTTCAGGCGTGTAGTTTAATGATTTTAGCGTAGCATATGATCCTTCCGCAATATAATCACGCATAGAGAGAAATAAAACATCACCTGCCGTTGTTCTTTCCGGATGCGGCATAATGGCCATCACATTGCCTGTAGCATTGGATATGGCAGCGATATTTCCCACAGAACCATTTGGGTTAACGGGAAACTCTGTCCTTACTTCACCTTGTTCGTCACAATAAAGAAAACAGTTTAGCCCTTGCTTTTCAATTTCATTTAATAACTCTTGCGGCATGACAAACCGGCCCTCGGCATGAGCTGAAGGAACTGTAATCATTTGTCCCTCATTCATTCTGCGAGTAAAAGCATTGTTTTTCCCGCCTTTATTGACACAAAGATGCACCCAAGTATTATAAAAGCCGGTACCCAGAATTTTACCCTGAGATATTCTTTTATTTTCAGTTAATGCCATGCCAAGCTGATAATCCTTAAACCCGGGCACCAATCCAGATTCCACAAGGATCTGTGCTCCGTTGCAGATACCTAGCACAGGCTTTCCTTTTTCACTTTGCTGCTTAATTTCCTGCATGACTGGATCAAGGGCGGCAATGATGCCTGCGCGAGAACGATCTTCATAGGAAAATCCACCGGCTATCACATAACCATCCATTCTCCGTAATTTATCGGCTGGCTCATTCCATAAAAACTCCACAGCTTCCATCCCTGCACGCTTTATCGCCAGAATGGTTTCACGTTCACAATTGGAGCCCGGAAACTGTATAACAGCAATTTTCATCAGATTAATCTCACAGAAGACGTACCACCTTCGACAATTTGGCCAATTTCATACAAAGAAAAGGCAGGAAAAGGTTTTAAGATCGATTTCAAATCATCGACTTCCTGAGGGGACACCACCATAACAAAACCGACTCCCATGTTGAATGTACGATATTTTTCCACTTCATCCAATTCTCCCAGATGAGTCAGGAAGTCAAAAAGAGGCAATTGCGGACAACGGGCTTTAATAATTTCTGCAGAACAACCAACCGGTAAAATTCGCGGTATGTTTTCCAGCAAACCACCGCCGGTAATATGTGCCATCCCTTTCACGGAGATACCCGCATCAAGGAGGTGCAGGACGGGACGGGCATAATTAATATGCGGCTCTAATAAAACTTCGCCAAGCACTTGCCCCAGGTCGTCTATATAACTCTCCACTTGATAGCCGCCTATCTCAAAACAGAGTTTTCTGGCAAGTGAATAACCATTGGTATGCAACCCGCTGGATGGAAAAGCGAGAAGCACATCCCCTGCTACAATCGTTTTTCCAGTAATGGCCTTGTCTTTTTCCACTACACCTGAAATGATACCTACCAAATCATATTCACCGCGCAAATAAGTACCAGGCATTTCTGCCGTTTCCCCACCAACCAATGATATGCTGTTTTCACTGCAAGCCTGTGCCATGCCGGAAATGATCTGTTCTATCGTTTCCGGCTGAATACGATCAGCTGCTATATAGTCGAGCAAAGTAAGTGGCTTTGCTCCCAAAACCACAATGTCATTGGTTGTAGCGCTGACCAGATCAATGCCTATGGTATCGAATTTCTGCATCATTCGAGCCACTATCATTTTTGTGCCAACACCATCTATACTCTGAACCAGCACTGGATGATGATAATTTTGCAATAATGATTTCAAATCGTACATTGAACCAAAACTGCCTATGCTCGTTAAGACTTGCGGAGAAAAAGTCTGTTCAACATGCGCTTTTATTCGTTTAACGGCTTTATTACCCGCTTCTATATTAACACCTGCAGACTTATAACTGACTTTGGACATTATAAAAGCCTCTCTCTTAATCCATTTTCCCAAGCGCTTTTTGCCTCACTGATGGGTATATCAATAAACCCATTCATCAGGAGCCTTTTTTCAGATGTGGTTTGCCCTATGCTCATGGCTGAGACGTGTTCTCTGGTAAAAATTGCCAATACTTCATCAACATGTTCTTCTGCCACTTCAAGAAGAAAACCACCGTTCTCGGCAAATAACTTAGATTCAATGGATATATCACCGGGAATATCAACTCTAGCACCAATTTGCCGTTTAAAACTCATTTCTGCTAAAGCTACGGCAAAACCACCTTCAGAAATGTCGTGTGCAGCCAAAACCAATCCTTTTTGAATCACCTCATAAACAGCTGAAACTTCATTATGAACAGACCGTAAATCAGGTTTTGGTAACTGTTGACCCAAATCGCCCAGTAATTGATAAAAAACACTTCCGCCCAACTCATGCCTGCGCTCACCGATCAACAATATAGAAGAATTGTTTTTTTTGAAATCATAGCTGACAGACTTGCTGACATCCGGCATAACACCAAGACAGCTTATCATCGGGCTTGGAGGGATAGCGCCTTGAACAGATTCATTGTACAAAGACACATTCCCAGCAACAACCGGTAAACTGCTATCAGGATAATCCTGAAGTTTGATGGCCAAACAGGCATCCTTAATGCCATTTATCGCTTCAACCAGTTCCGCCATCTGCTCAGGTTTTTCAGGATTACCAAAACAAAGGCAATCGGTCAATGCAATCGGCTTAGCTCCGACGGCGACCACGTTACGTACTGATTCAACAACAGCATTGACCGCTCCCCAGTAAGCATCGATCTGATTAAAACGGGGATTTTGATCCAATGCAAGAGCAATTCCGGTTTGCCGTATTTCTTCAGGATATTTCTCTTCATTAAAAGGTTGCATGACCCCTGCATCTGCCCATCCAGCCTCTATCACAGTCCTGCCTTGAACCTGTTTGTCATATTTTTCAAAAACTGCAGCTCGTGAGGCAATGTTTTCATGAGCTAATAAACGAAGTAAAATCTCATTATGATCCAGATTAGAAGGTATCTGTGGATTAGTGAATTGTTTTTCTTTTCGCGTATAGGGCCTATCATAAACAATTCCTTTGGTGATATCACTGACTTTGCCACGAACCAGCTCTTTTCCTTGAAAATTCACAACATACAGGCCATCTGTACGGATTTTTCCAATGACCGAAGCGCAGGCACCCTCTGAAACGGCTGGTAAAGCATAGGTCTCGTTATAATGTTTAAGCACGGTTTCGACCAAAGAAGGAGGCACAACCCACATAAACCGCTCCTGGGTTTCTGAACAAAGAATAACTGCAGGCAATAAATCAGGCATGCCGGTATGCACAGCTTCCAAATCGATTTCAGCCCCATAATGCCCGCCCGCTTCAGCGAGCTCGAGACTGGCACAGGCAATGCCCCCTGCTCCCAAATCTTTAAAACCTACCTTGTTGATCAAATGATGCTTCTGCAGATATTCAAATAAAGCATAATTGGCTTTCAGAATATGTCTTTGCAGAAAGGCATTAGGTTCCTGAACCGCTCCTTTATTTGCTTCTCTGGCATCTTCCTTTAAAGCGGCCGACGCAAAACTGGCTCCACCAAAGCCACTGTTATCTGTCGGTTTACCTATCAGAATAAAAACGTAGTCATCTGCCTTGGAAGGTGCATAAGAATGAATAAGTTGATCCTCTCTGACAACACCAAGTGTCACAACAGTGACCAGACAATTCTCGTTATAAGCAGAATCATAATAAACATCACCGGCAATATTCGGTATCCCCAATGGATTCCCATATCCGGCTATACCATCAACAACACCTTCCTGTATCCAATGTGTATGAGAACGGTTAATATCTCCAAAGCGCAAACTGTCAGCTACAGCGATGACTTCACCGCCCATACAGCAAACATCTCTTACATTCCCACCTACACCCGTTGCCGCACCCTCATAGGGTACAATCTGGGAGGGGTGATTATGGGATTCATGGCTGATAATGACCCCATAGCGGTGACCGGCATGATCTTTTGCTACAGCTACAACACCTGCGTCCTCTTTTGCTCCCAAAATCACATGAGGACCATTTGTATTTAATTGCTTCAAATGAAGACGAGTACTTTTGTAAGAACAATGTTCTGAGCCTTGAATGGACCATAAAACACATTCGGCAAAAGTTGGCACCCGTTTTAAAAATTCATTTTGGATGGTTAAGGCTTCTTCCACCGATAGATGTAATTGATAAGTTTCCAGCGTTTGCTTTATCTCATCATGAGATAAAGAATTAAAATCAATAGTATTCGGTGTTTGTTGCATAGATTGATCAACCTTGGTGAAAAGGGCTTAAGTATAACTAAGATCCTTAATTTGGCTCCATTGTATCGAGGAAATACATCTGGAATCAATCTAAATTCTCAATGAATAGTTACATTTTTTACGTAATCTTTCGCCGCTTAGTAAAGCTGTTTCTTAAGGAGCAGGAACCATCAACTTTATGCCATAAGGATAAGGTCGGTTTACACAAGCCATAACAGCGATTAGTGATAAATAGTGGTTTATATGGCCAATGACCAGCTTTTATAATTAACTCTTTTTATAATTAATACTTTTTTTCTTAAAACCAGAACGTGATTCTCATATTTATGCTACACTATCTCTACTCTTTATTTTTTATCCTTAAAGAGTCTTTGAGTGCATCATGATGTCTTGTGCACAAGAAGTGCTAAATCAGTTTTTTAAATTAGTTAGGAAATGAAAACATGTCAGAAAAAATAAGCGGTAAGGTCAAATGGTTTAACGAAGGAAAAGGTTTTGGTTTTATTGAAAGTAATGGTACAGATTATTTTGTGCACTTCAGTGCAATTCAAGGCAGTGGCTTTAAAACCTTATCTGAAGGCGCCTCGGTTTTGTTTAAAGCAACCAAGGGTCAGAAAGGTCCTCAGGCCGAAGAAGTTGAAGTAATTTAAACCTGTTGAATAAGTCCTGTGCACCATAAAGATCCTCCACCTGCACAGGACTTTTTTAGATAACCCAATCCATTTTTGACAAAGTTGTCAAATTTTTATAATTCAAAACTAAAGAAACAATTATTATATAATATTTGAAATAATTGTCTATAATTTAATCTGAACGACTAGTTAGAGGACAATATTATGGACAATCAAACACAAATACTCTATCCTTGGTTAACGGCTGCTCTTCTATCGTCTTTTTTGTTTCTAGGCTCCAGTGTTTTGCAAACCACTCATGCAAATCCAGCTCCACAAGCCGCACAAGAACAAGCAAATAATAATCGCATCCAGCTGGTTCATAGTGGCCATCGACATCGTCATCACCGCCATCATCGTCACTGGAGGCATGGAGGCTGGGGCGTTTATTTTGGACCCGGCTATCATCGTAGAGGCATTTACTGGACAGGCTGGCGTACTTATTACCGCCATGGGCGCCGTTGTGTACGAAAATGTCTTGTGAACCGGTGGACGGGACAGGTTATTCGTTGCCAAAGGCGTTGCTATCGATAAAAATCACAGGGGCTGCATGCCCCTGTTTTATCCGGCATTTCGCATTGGCTTTTTTTCGCTAAACAACGCCAGTTAAAAAATACCATAATGCAGATTATATTTTAACCACAAATTGTGGCATCTCTGTTTTTGAAGTTGCATACATATCTTTGTAAATCTTGGATTCTCCTCGACAGCTACGATGCCAAAACGAAGGTAAAAGCCCATGTGAATAAAGCTTTGACACAGATGATTGTTTATGAGAATTACAATGAGAGCGTTTTTTTACTATATTGCAAGTAAGATCAGCCTGAATCTGATCATAAGTTTTTTCTAAATAAAAAGGCAATTTTTCGGGTTTTTTGTTAAGTACCCTATTGATTTCTTCATATAAACCGTCTCGTTTCTTTGCCTCCATATAATTCGGATGATTTTGAGGGAAAAGGGATAAAGGCTGATGTTTGTCAGCTCCAAGTGTCTCCAATGTAGCACTTAATGACAAAGACCATAACGGAACAGGCTTAAAGCATGAGGGCCTATGATCTGAATCAACATAAGCACAAAGTCGACCATTACTTCGAGATAGTTGAGCTAATTGATTGTATTTTTTTCGCTGCAATGAAGTTAAACCGTCAAGCAATACTTTCATTTCCAGTTGCTGTAATTTGACAATGACCAGATGATAGCCCTCATAACACCCCGTGTTAAATAAATAAGCCGCCACATCAACCCAGCGACGAAAAGCATTTAATCTGGAATCTTCATGAACATGTTGAAAGATGTCTTTCTCAATAAAGGATTCAAATTGATTACGCAGATGCAGATAAGAGCGTAATTCAAGACTGGCCAGCTTATATTGAGCAAAACCAGAGGGGTCTTTAAAATCCAGGAGGTCAAGCTTACAAAATGCTTCACGCAACTTGGTATCGATTAATCTGGCATAATCAGACGTTATTTTAGTCTCTAAAAACAGATAAAGAGCCAAATTGGTCTGACTTTTGCGAATGGAAGCCTGCATATTTTTATCTGAAATAATGCGATCAATATCACCGGCAACGACGTGCTCGGGGTAAATTTTAGAATATTCGTCAAGCCACTGGCGAAATAATTTCTTGGACATCTTTTAAACTCCTTTTTAAAAAGTCAAAATGGATTATCTGGAATCGGTTATGTCCGTAAACTGCTGTAAATTCAGGTTGACTTTTTAGGAGTGGAGTCATCGCTAAAATTCGGTACTATTGAGTTGTGAAAAACAATAACTATCGAAGGAGATTAGCGATGACGGATTACAATATTACAGTTGGAAAGGAATTGCTTCCAGAACTTTTATCAAGCCAGGATGGGCTCGCAAAGCTTGTTGAAGGTGTATTGAATCAGGTATTGGAGGCACAGGTGTCAGAAAGTCTGGGAGCAGACAAGCATGAACGTTCAGGTGAACGTATAGGCTATCGTAACGGTTACCGTCCAAGACAACTATACACTCGTGTGGGACCAGTCACTCTTCAAGTGCCGCAGACACGTGATGGCTCTTTTTCTACCGATATTTTTAAGCGCTATCAACGCAGTGAGCAGGCTTTTGTATTGGCTCTGATGGAAATGGTTGTTAATGGCGTATCAACCAGAAAAGTTAATAACATTACTGAAGAACTTTGCGGTGCTAGTTTTTCAAAGTCAACCGTCAGTCAACTGTGTTCTGGTCTTGATGCAAGAGTCAGAGCCTTCAACGAGCGTCGGTTTGATGGTGACAACTACCCATTTATCATGGTTGATGCGATGTTTATCAAGTGTCGTGATGGTGACAGAGTCGTGTCTCGAGCAGCCTTGACCATCTCGGGTATCAGAAGTGATGGCTACCGTGAAATACTGGGCCTTCGCATTGGTGACACTGAGAGCTATGCTACATGGGATGAAGCGTTTAAATGGCTAAAATCTCGTGGGCTAAAAGGCGTGATGTATGTTGTGTCAGACCAGCATGCAGGGCTTGTGGAAGCGGCTAGAAAGCACTTTCAAGGTGCAACCTGGCAACGATGCCAAGTTCACTTGATGCGCAACATCCTCGGGCACTGCTCTGTCAGACACCGCAAAGATGTTGCTGAAAAGGCAAAGCTTGTTTTTCAGGCACCTGATATGGAAGAAGCCAGGCGTAGACGCGATGATTTTATTGATGCCTTTGAGAAAAAAGCACCAAAATCAGTTACCTGCCTTGAGGAGGCTTTTGACGATGCCATGGTAGTTATGGCGTTGCCGGAGAAATACAGGAAGCGACTTCGCACCACCAACATGCAAGAGCGAATTAACGAGGAAATCAGGCGCCGAGAACGAGTGATAAGGATATTTCCTAATGATGATTCTGCATGGCGGCTGATTGGCGCTTTATTAGCTGAACAAAACGAGCAGTGGCAATCAAGGCGTTATCTTAATATGGACGAATTTAATGACTGGCTGGCTGAGAATGAAGCCGGAAAGTCTAATGTTGTAGGGATGAATGCTTTGACTAAATAACGTACTAACTTGATAGGCTGAATTAATGGGAATTTACAGCACTTTTTGGACTTGACCCTGGAATCCTTGCATCAGGCAAAATCTTCAACTTGCTATTTTACCGATCATCTTCCCCATAATTCATTGCCGTTGCAACTCATTATTAAAAAACAAACATTGGATCTTAACAAAATTCACTGTTGATGGTCATGGTATTTTTATATTGTAGCATCAACTAACTCATTAAAAAATAAATAAAAATCCTTTACAGGGATCACAGGGCAAAATTGAATTGTCAAGTTTTTGTTAATTAATCTTTCCTGTAAGTAAATAAGCTGTAGGTGGAGAAACCGTAGTGATAATCTTCGAGTAAATTATTTAAGGCTAAAAGCAAAACCCATGGTTTATACATCATTATTTAGAAAGGTAAAAAAATTTCCTGAAGTAAACAAGGAGATTGAAGATTTATTATTTAAGGCTTATGAAGGGATAGCGGGTAATGAAGCTGCCTCAGCTCTTAAAATGAAGTTCGAAGATGAAAAGCGAAATAAAGAGGAATCTAATAAGGAATACACCTTTAATCAACAATTGCTAACCTTAAGTGGTTATCTTAATTCTATTAAAAATCAAAACTTTCATAATCTTATTCTTCTTCTTGCAGTGCGAATTGATCAGTTTGAAAGAGCTTATCAGGAAGCAGAAAATAAAGATTACGAGCAAAGACAAATCCTTGAGCAATACCAACAGTTTGCTAAAGTGCTGAAATATTCTTTAATAGGAAGAGATGAACAAGCAACAAGTCGTATTTCACATTATCTTAATGCTCCAAATTATTACCCGGTTGGTCCCACCGCTGAAATCCCCAAAAGCACGAAAAATAAAGCCATAGCTTATACAACGATTGGTATTGGTGCAAGTATAATATTAGGGCTGGTGGTCACCGCTATTTTCTGCCCTATCGCCGCAGCTGCTATACCTTTTGGATTTTTGATTATGGCCCTTGCCATTGCTTATCTTCGCTCAGCAAATGATTTGGATGCCGAGAAGATTAAACAAAGCGAAATTGGTATTTTTGAAAATGCAGTCAACCTTTCAAAATCAAAAAATGAAAAATACGAATATCCTTTTAAATATGAACATCAAAAGGAATACAGCGAAGAAAATAGTGAACATCTAAAAATTGCATAGCTACTCATCATTAAGCCACGGCCGACAAAAGCTCGGTGTGGCTTCTTATTATTCATTTTCATTCCTTATAGAACCCCGTTCGGGAGTTTTAAATAAAATCAAGCAAGGCGCAGTACTAGCAGCGCTAATGCGAGCATTTTTGTTTGATTTTAACGAAGTGGTCGTTGATTTGTCGCGGTTTATAAACATAAAAATTCCGAACTGAGATTTTATATAAATCAAGCAAATATCAATCTATCAACACATGATAATTTCTTTAATATCCGTTATGATTACATTTTTTTATAATCAGGAGCCGTTTTATGAAAGTGGGTCATGACAGCTTAGCGACACAAAGCCAATTAAACGTCGATGGCAAAACCTATCATTACTACAGCTTGAAAGAAGCCGAAAAAAAACATTTCCCAGGGATAAATCGACTGCCCTATTCACTTAAAGTCCTTTTTGAAAATTTATTGCGTTTTGAGGATGATAATACCGTTACCAAAGAAGATATCAAAGCCATAGCCGACTGGCTTGAGAGCAAAACCTCACAACATGAAATTGCCTATCGTCCCACTCGCGTTTTAATGCAGGACTTTACAGGGGTTCCAGCTGTAGTGGATCTTGCTGCGATGAGGACTGCCATGGAAAAAAAGGGTGGCAACCCTGATAAAATTTCTCCTTTATCACCGGTTGATTTGGTGATTGACCATTCGGTCATGGTGGATAAGTTTGCCAGTTCTGACGCCCTTGAGATCAACACGGAGCATGAAATTCAACGAAATCGAGAACGCTATGAATTTCTGCGCTGGGGTCAAAAAGCCTTCGACAATTTTCAAGTGGTCCCCCCAGGCACAGGAATCTGTCATCAGGTGAACCTGGAATATCTGGGTAAAACGGTCTGGAGCAGCGAATATAACGGCAAATATTATGCCTTTCCGGATACCCTGGTTGGCACTGACTCTCATACGACCATGATCAATGGCCTGGGTATTCTTGGCTGGGGTGTCGGTGGTATTGAAGCAGAAGCTGCCATGCTGGGACAACCGGTTTCCATGTTAATTCCTGAAGTCATTGGCTTTAAATTGACCGGCAAGCTTAAAGAAGGCATTACGGCCACTGATCTGGTCTTAACGGTAACTCAGATGCTGCGTCAAAAAGGCGTGGTGGGTAAGTTTGTCGAATTTTATGGCCCAGGGCTTGCAGAACTCCCTTTAGCAGACAGAGCGACGATTTCCAATATGGCTCCTGAATACGGCGCTACCTGCGGTTTTTTCCCTGTGGATAAAGAAACGCTTCGATACATGAAACTGACTGGACGAGACGAGCATGCCATTGCTCTGGTTGAAGCCTATTGCCAGGCCCAGGGGATGTGGTATGACTCGAATACTGAAGAACCTGTATTCACTGATACGTTAAGCCTCGATTTAAGTACGGTAGAACCTTCTCTTGCAGGACCCAAGCGCCCCCAGGATAAAGTAAATTTATCAACCCTGCCGCAGGAATTTTCTAAATTTCTTACCGAGGCAGGTAAAGCCAGCGAGAAAGAAAAATCATTTCCTGTCAAAGGCGAAGACTTTCAAATGCAACATGGGCATGTAGTAATAGCTGCCATTACCAGTTGCACCAATACCTCCAATCCAAGTGTGCTTATGGCCGCAGGTCTCGTGGCCAAAAAAGCGATAGAAAAAGGATTGAAACGCAAGCCTTGGGTAAAGTCATCCCTTGCTCCAGGTTCTAAAGTGGTTACCGATTATTTAAAGCATGCCGGGTTACAAAATTATCTGGATCAACTTGGATTTAATCTGGTGGGATATGGCTGTACGACCTGTATAGGCAATTCAGGACCTCTGCCTGAGCCCATCGCAGAATGTATCAACGAAAATGATTTGATTGTCTCTTCTGTTCTTTCGGGAAACCGTAATTTTGAAGGTCGGGTGCATCCACAGGTACGCACAAACTGGCTAGCCTCTCCTCCTCTTGTAGTGGCTTATGCTCTAAGCGGCACAACCTGCATTGATTTAAGTAAAGATGCCATTGGAGAAGACAAAGATGGTCATCCGGTTTATCTTAAAGACATCTGGCCAAGCAATGCAGAAGTGGCGGCAGAAGTCAGTAAAGTTTCCGGTAGCATGTTTCGCAAGGAATATGCCGATGTCTTTAAAGGAGATGCACACTGGCAGGCTATCAAAACCAGCGGGGGCAAAACCTATCATTGGGATGCCAGTTCCACCTATATTCAACACCCGCCTTATTTTGAGGGACTGAGTACCAGACCACAGCCTATAAAACCAGTGAAAGAGGCTCACATTCTCGCTCTTTTGGGAGATTCCATTACCACAGATCATATATCACCAGCGGGATCCATCAAAGCTAGTTCTCCAGCAGGAGAGTATTTAAAACACAAAGGTGTAGAGGAAAAGGATTTCAATTCCTATGGTTCACGACGAGGAAATCACGAAGTCATGATGCGTGGAACCTTTGCCAATATCCGTATTCGTAATGAAATGACACCCGGCGTAGAAGGTGGCGTGACGCGTTACGTGCCGAATGGCAAAATCATGCCCATTTACGATGCTGCCATGCTTTATCAAAAGAGCCAGCAACAGTTAGTCATCATTGCTGGCAAAGAATACGGTACCGGTTCTTCTCGTGACTGGGCGGCAAAGGGAACCAATTTGTTAGGCGTTAAAGCTGTCATTGCCGAAAGTTTCGAGCGTATTCATCGTTCAAACCTCATTGGCATGGGTGTTTTGCCTTTGCAATTTGCTGATGGCGAATCAAGAAAAACCTTAAATCTCACTGGCAAAGAGCGTATCAGTATTGATATCGATGATTCCCTGAAGCCTGCCTCATTGCTCACTGTCCACATTGAGCGGGAAAATGGCAACACTGAAAAGACCACTGTATTGTGTCGCATTGATACTGCCAATGAGCTGGAATATTATCGAAATGGAGGTATCCTACATTACGTATTGCGAAATTTACTGGCTTAACAACCCTTTTACTCTCGTTCCAGCACCCTAATATCCAGCGGTATACTCATCTACCGCTGGCTTTAGGCACTTATTAGGTGAACGTGACTTGCCAGCATTATCTTTGCTTTATACATAATCTCATTGCTTTTATTTACCTAACCTGATAGATTTTGCCCTTTTACAGAGCAGATAAAAAGGATATATGAACTATTTTTCCAACCTTCTGTTTTTTAAAGTTGTTGCTTTCATCCAACAAATGATATTGTTTTTCTGTTTATCAAAATTAAAGGCTTAAAGATGCAGCAGTCCAAAAAGGTTTTAAGCGTCTTTTCCCTGGTCATGATCAATGTAATCGCAGTGGACAGCCTGCGTACCTTACCTATTAGTGCCAAGCTTGGTCTGTCTTTAATTTCCTATTATCTTATTGCTGCCATCGTTTTTTTTATACCCGTGGCACTGGTCGCGGCAGAACTGGCTACTGCTTATCCAAACACCGGTGGACTCTACGTATGGGTACGTGAGGCCTTTGGCCGTAAAGCAGGTTTTATCACCATCTGGCTCCAGTGGATTTACAATGTGGTCTGGTATCCGACAATGATGGCTTTTATTGCCGTAACACTTTCCTATTTAATTGCTCCTCAATATAGCTCCAACAAATTCTTTCTTCTCGCTACATCTTTAATTTTATTCTGGATATTTACCCTTTTGAATTGTTTTGGTATGAAACTTTCCAGCATCGTCAGTACCATCGGTGCCATCATCGGTACCATTATTCCTATGATCGGAATCGTTATTTTTGGAATGATTTGGCTACTGCAAGGCAAAGTCGTCTCTATCAGCCCTACCGCCAGCTGGTTACCGGATTTCAGTTCTTTTGGCAACCTGTCTCTTTTTTCTGTCATTTTATTTGGTTTAATTGGCATGGAGATGTCAGCTGTACATGCAGAGGAAGTACACAACCCTCAGCGTGATTATCCCCGCGCTTTATTTTTTTCTACACTCATCATTATTTCTACTCTCGTTTTAGGTTCTCTCGCTATTGTATTTGTCGTACCTAATAAAGAGCTCTCAGTAGTATCCGGTTTAATCGATGCATACGATATCTTTTTTAAATCCTATCACATGCCATGGATGACACCACTATTAGCCGTCCTCATTATCCTTGGTGGCTTGAGCGGCGTATCCACCTGGATCATTGGCCCAACGAAAGGATTATTAGTATCGGCAAGAGACGGTTCAATTCCCCATTGGTTTGCAAAAATCAATAAATATGGCGCACCAACCACTATATTATTTACACAGGCCATTATTTTTTCCCTGCTCAGCTCAACTTTCATGCTTCTGGATTCAATTAATGAAGCCTATTGGCTTTTGAGCGATTTAAGTGCTCAAATGGCTTTACTCGTCTATATTTTCATGTTTGCAGCGGCTGTGAAACTACGTTATTCACAACCTGATCGACCCCGCGCCTATAAAATTCCTGGTGGTAATCTCGTAATGTGGATTATCAGCATGTTGGGAATTCTTTGCTGTATAGCCGCGATGGCTATTGGGTTTGTACCACCTTCACAAATTCCTGTTGGCAATGTTTTTGTTTTTGAATGTTTTCTTGTATTTGGTCTTGTGCTGTTTGTTTTTTTGCCCTGGTTGATGGCAAAGAAAGATAATTAATTCCTCTTACAATGAGCAATATTATGCAGTTAGATCAGCTTCCATGTTGAAGTTTTTCTAACGGTCAGATTATCGTTCAAGATCGGCCAAATACGACTGTTCAAGGCAAAAGATTGATCTCTTACAGAAAATCAGATTCACTTAGTTGCTTCATAATCCTGGCTGTCACTCCCCAGATGAAGTGTTCGCTTGCTGTAAAAACAAGAGTAGAAAAAACAAAACCATCTTTTTTCATTTTTCTTTCTGTATAGTTTTTTTGATTTATAACCCGTTCCAGCGGTATCTTGATCAATTCAGATACCTCATCTTTATTCATTTCATAGGGTTCGATGGATTCAATTCTGGCAAGCCAAGGAGAAACTACAGCAAGAAATAACGTTTTATCTTTTTCCAACTCACAGACGAACGTTACTCTGGACGGTTGTATACCCAATTCTTCTTCCAGCTCCCTTAAAGCTGTGGCATAAAGGTTTTCATCCTTACTTTCTCTCAGGCCGCCGGGAAAGCAGACATGGCCAGGTTGAATACGCAAATTCATGCTCCTGCGTGTCAGGATAAGACAGTCTGAACTCTGCTCATGTAAAACAATGACAGCCGATTCCGTCCGGTAAGCAGGTATTCTGTTAAAGTCCATGGATAATTGCCGAAATTTTAGTGAAACCTTCAAAGTATTCGCTTAACCAGTCGGAGTCAATAACTATTCCCCCACCTGTGGATAAAGAAAGCATTTTATCTTTTTCCGTGACTGTACGGATAGCCACACTGGAATCAAAACGTCCATGAGCAGAAAAATAGACAACAGAACCACAATAGATGCCGCGCGCATATTGTTCCTCCTCATTAATAATACGCATGGCTTCATGCTTGGGCGCACCTGTAATTGAACCTGATGGAAAACAGGACATAAATGCCTGTATTGCATGAATGGAAGGCAAGCATTGTGCACGAATATCACTCACCAAATGATGAACGCCATTAAAACTTTGTACCTCGCATAAAGAAGAAACATGAACGGAGCCAGGTTCTGCAATTTTACCTAAATCATTGCGTAACAGATCCACAATCATTACATTCTCAGCACGGTTTTTAGGGCATTGTTGCAGTTGCTCTTTTAAAAATTCATCCTCGTTTTTGCTGTCAGACCGTTTAACGGTACCTTTGATGGGAGAGGTTAACAAATCTCCCTTATTCATCAGTAAATAACGCTCAGGAGAAAAACTTAAAATATTAAATTTATCCATTTTCAGATAAGCGCTGAAAGGAACCGGATTCCTGCTGCATACTTGATCATACATCACCCAGGAATCACCCTGGAAAGAAGTGGTAAAAGGCTGAGTATAATTCACCTGATAACTTCTTCCTTTTCTGATGTTCTCATGAATACTATCAAAAGCCTTTTTATAAGACTCTTTTGAAACCAAAGGTTGAAAATCGCGCTCAAGATAAAACTCACAGGAGGGGCTTTGATTTTTCTCCCACAGAGTCAGCACTTCATCAATAATGTGAGCGGTTTCTGCCTGACGATGCGCGGCAAAAAGAAAGACCTGTTTTAAATGATGATCAGTGATGATAGCCCAGTCATATAATCCGAAGTCCAACAGAGGGGTAGCAAAAACAGGTTTGAGCATTGATGGTATATCTTCCAATCTTAGGCCAAAATCATAGGATACATACCCTATAGCGCCTCCTTGAAAAGGAACATCCACCGGCAATAATTGCTGAGGTAGCAGTTCATGCAATCGACTCAAAAATTCATTCGTGTCCTGATGCTCTTCAAACTCTATTCTCTGGTAAGGACAAGCGCTGACAATATCATATCGTCCCCTGAGTGCATCACTGCTTTCCAATAATACAAAACCGGGCAAATGTTTTAATCGGCTGTAAAATGGGCGCATGTTGCCAGCGTAATGAAGAGGAATCAAACTAAAAGTATTCATAATTATGACTATTCTTTACTCAAAAGGGAGGTTATTATACAATTTGTCCTTTGTATACAAAGAGGCACTCGAATGTACGTCTATTTTAATAAAATTAAATATCAAGGAAAGCCTTTACTTTGGAAAGTGGATAAAGAAAATAATACAGCCATCTGTATGTATGAGTGCCACCGAGAAAACAAACCTCTTGATTCAAAAAAAGTTAACGCAGCCTTAAAAGATATTATAGGAATTGACTCAAGCGACTCATCGGCCAAAATCAGCGATTATCAAAAATTTCTAAAAAAACATTCTGCTCAAGAGGCAAACCAAATAAGACGATCCAGTTCTGCACCCAAAATTGTAGTGCCGCGACAATCTTCTCATGGAATGTTTAGTTCCAATTCCAATTCGCCATCAAAGAAACCCTCGTTAACAAGAACACTATCGACTCCACATTACCTTAAAACTTTCACTACAGATGAAACTCCCCAAAGTTTGTTCGAGATTGTAACACTCCCCTCCAAAGGTGAAACTACAGCTTATTATACATTAGCAGAAAACAGCACAAGAAGACTCAATGAGAGCCCAAAAGGTGTATTAGCGCCGATTGATATAAAAAATTTACTTGTACAGTTGCTAAGGGACGAATATTTACACCCTTTTCGTGTACGACAACTTGATCTGTTAAAGCAATTTTTTGATCAATATCTTGAACCCATTTACTCTGAATTAAAGAATGATTTAAAGGGTAAAGAAGCCATAGAGCTTTACCTCCAAAATGCCGTTCTTAATGGAGTTCGCCAGGTGTCGGTTAATAATCTGCTCACTGTTTTTAATGTACGAGGCCCACTTGTCCCTCATAATCAAAAACAGGTAATACAATTTGCCTACCAACAAAAACAGCTCATTGCGGATTTTATGATAATGTATCTTGAGTTTTTCATTCGTGATGATTTACAGGTGGAAGATATACTTAATGAGCAATTGGTTGAAAATAAAGAATTAATCACTTGGCTTAATGAGGTGAAAAAGAAATTTCTGCCACATCAAAAGGAATTAGCAAAACTTTTCAATACTTTAAAATTACTGACCGTCTATTTTGGAATAATTTCCTACGAACTCAGCACAGTGACTTCTGAAGATTGTAAAAAAAATTCCACCTACGACATCAGTGAATTGACAAAACAAATGGCGGAAAAATCCAACAACCCTCTATTAAGTTTTGTCTTAGGGATATTTGAAGAAGATTTTGCTCAAGAAATTTTGCAGCAATTACAAAAAAGCAAAGATAACACTAACAGTGGGCTTTTAAATACCACCTACCATTCCTTATCCGCTCTAATCGATGAGGCGCTTGAAAAAATATATAGCCCTGACAAACTGAAAAAAAAGGATATACTGCCAAATTTAAAAAAAGAACTTACAAAATCCGTTATTCAAGCCATCTATGCCATCACTAATGGTGATCGGCATTGTCCTGAGGCGCAATATATTACTACTTTAACCGATGACGATTTATATGTTCGCAGAGAATGGAAAGAAGAGCTAATGGATATTTTAGAGCACCAACTCCTGTCAAAATATGACAAGAAAAAAGAAAGCAGCATATCCAGCAAAGCCAATAAATACCTGGAAAAACTCATATCCTCATTTTTCAAAGAGAAAGTGGATCACTTGGTTAAAATGGAAATGCAGGCTGAAAAAAAGGAAAAACAGGAGAAAGAAGAACAATCACTTAAAATATTTGGTTAATTCTTTGCTATCCTTTTGTTTGCAGCCTCTAGGGCTGCTTTTTTTTATTCTTTAGCGTAATAGCTCAATCCATTATATTAACCCCAGTTCGAGGTTATGTTAAATAAATGAGCAAAGGAGAACCATTATTAACGAAGCATAAACAAAAATAGATCTGCTGGGGAATGGGAGCTATAAATGATGGCTTTTACTCTGGTTTTTATCAGCAATTATGAGTATCCTTAAGCATCATGTTGATAAGGAGATAAGCGATGACTACAGTTGCTCAGTTTGCCATAACTTACCAGCAATATCTTGATGAAAATGGTGAACTCAAGAACTCCTCTCTCGAATTGGCCAAAGACAAGGAAACCCTTTGCAAACTATACCGTACCATGGTCTGTACACGGATGTTCGATAAAAAAGCCATAGCATTGCAACGAACGGGGAAAATGGGAACGTATGCACCAATTAATGGACAGGAAGCCCTTTCCACTGCCATTGGACACGCTATGCAGCCGGAAGATGTTTTTATTCCTTATTATCGTGATTATGCAGCCCAATTTCAGCGCGGAGTAAAAATGTCAGAAATCCTTTCTTATTGGGGAGGTGATGAACGAGGCAGCAATTATGCCTGTGGTTCGGAAGATTTGCCAATATGTGTTCCCATTGCCTCTCAATGTCTCCATGCAACAGGTGTAGCTTTCGCCTTTAAATACCGTCAACAGGCACGCGTAGCCGTGGTTTGTGTTGGTGAAGGCGGCTCTTCTGAAGGTGATTTTTATGAAGCCTTGAATGTAGCTGGCGTCTGGAATTTACCGATCGTTTTTGTTGTAAATAACAACCACTGGGCCATTTCCGTCCCCAGAAATCAGCAAACATCCTGCCAAACCATAGCCCAAAAGGCCATTGCTGCAGGATTTACCGGCATACAGATCGATGGCAACGATATCCTGGCTGCCCGTCAGACGATAGGTGAAGCCATTGAAAAAGCCAGAAGAGGAGAAGGACCAACTCTCATCGAAGGTTTGACTTATCGCTTATGCGATCATACCACTGCTGACGATGCCACCCGTTATCAACCTTGCGAAGAAGTCGAAGCAGCAAAGCTTAAGGAACCGCTTCAGCGATTCAAACAATATCTAATCAGTCAATCTTATTGGTCTGAACAGGAAGAAGAACAGTTAATTAAAGAATGTACCAAAGACATTGATGAAGCCGTATCTGAATACCTTAATAGCATCAGACAACCTGTAAGCAGCATGTTTGATTATCATTATGCCGAACTGCCAGACTACTTGATTGAGCAACGAGCCATAGCCATGGAGGATGCAACAAATGCCTGATATTACTTTGGTTGAAGCCGTGACCCAGGCACTGGCTTATGAATTGGAGCAAGATGAAAACGTCATCGTTTTTGGGGAAGACGTAGGTAAGAACGGTGGAGTCTTTCGCGCAACTGCCGGATTACAGGAGCGTTTTGGGGAAAAAAGGGTCTTTGACTCTCCACTGGCTGAATCCATGATTGCAGGTCTAGCCGTAGGTATGTCGATCCAGGGTTTAAAACCTGTGGCTGAATTTCAGTTTATGGGATTTATATATCCAGCGATGAATCAAATTATCTCTCATGCAGCACGCATGCGCAATCGTACAAGAGGCCGTTTACATTGTCCCCTGGTTTTTAGAGCACCTTTTGGTGGGGGCATTCGTGCGCCTGAGCACCATTCAGAAAGCACAGAAGCCTTGTTTGCACATATTCCGGGATTGCAGGTTGTGATTCCTTCATCACCTAGGCGGGCGTATGGATTGCTGCTTGCTGCCATTCGTAATCCTGACCCTGTTATTTTTCTTGAGCCTAAACGCATTTACCGACTGGTAAAACAACCGGTAGCAGACGATGGTGAAGCGCTTCCCTTAGGACAATGTTTTACCCTGCAACAAGGCGAGGACGTTACTCTGGTTAGTTGGGGTGCAAGTCTTCACGAAACCCTGCAGGCAGCTAAACAATTAGGCGAGGAAGGAATTTCTTGTGAAGTCATTGATGTCGCAAGCATTAAGCCTCTTGACAGCGAAACCATTATTGCATCCGTTGAAAAAACCGGACGTTGTGTCATCATTCATGAAGGAGCAAAAACTTGTGGAGTAGGCGCCGAAATTTCCGCCCTTCTTATGGAAAACAGTCTGTCTGATTTATTGGCACCGATTCAGAGAGTAACAGGCTATGATGTGGTGATGCCTTATTTTCAACTGGAAAAACACTATATTCCCAGTGTTGAGCGAATTAAACAATCTGTAATGAATATAATGGAGTGAAAATGACTATTTTCAATTTACCTGATTTGGGTGAAGGACTGCCTGACGCTGAGATTCACGAATGGTTTGTTAAGGAAGGTGACATGGTAAAAACGGATCAGCCGCTGGTATCCATGGAAACTGCCAAAGCCGTTGTAGACGTACCCTGTCCGCAAGACGGTAAGATAACCAAATTGTATGGTAAACCTGGTGATGTCATTAAAACCGGCGAACCTCTCGTTGCCTTTGAATCTGCCAGTGAAAAACCAATGGATAAAGGCACTGTGGTAGGTAATCTCGAAGAAAGCACTGAAGTCAGTGAAGATCATTTCATCATTGGCAAAGCAGCTGGCAAACCATCGCGTCCCAAAGCAACACCCGCTGTTCGCATGCTGGCTAAAAAACTGGGTATTGATTTAAATAAAGTGAAAGGAACGGGTGAGCATGGCATTATCCTGCGCGAAGATGTAGAACAATTTGCCACTGACGAAACCCAGCTCCCAAAGGGCTATGAACCGCTTCGAGGTGTACGACGTGCCATGTTGAACAGTATGGTGCAATCACACAAGGAAATTGTACCCGTCAGCATCTTTGATGAGGCTGATATTGACTGTTGGAAAACAGGCACCGATATCACCGTAAGGCTAATACGAGCCATTATTGATGCTTGTCGCAAGGAGCCAGCTCTCAATGCCTGGTTTAGCACACAACACAGTGCCAGAAAATTAATGGATAAAGTTCATTTGGGTCTGGCAATGGACAGTGATGAAGGATTATTTGTGCCGGTCATCCATAATGTAAGTGATAAAACAGACACAGACTTAAGAAAAGAAATTGATGAGTTAAAAAAACAAGTCCAAAGCAGGCAGGTTGAACCGGAAAAACTTAAGGGAGCCACCATCAGCTTATCTAATTTTGGAAAATTTGCCGGTCGCTTTGCAAGCCCTATTATCGTACCTCCAATGGTTGCTATTCTGGGTGTTGGAAGATTATATCAGAGTGCTGTCAGCCATAATGGCAAAATTGAGAGTCACAAGGTATTGCCGCTTTCATTAAGTTTTGATCATCGTGCCGTTACCGGCGGTGAAGCTACGCGTTTTCTGGGGGCAATAATAGACTCATTACAGCAACCTTAATAAAGAATTAAAAACTGCTGTAAAATCAGCATGGCTGTCTGTCGATTTTAGCTATTTTTAAATACTTGACAGAGGGTTCTACATAAAACCGTATGGATGCCGCGGCAATCCGTAAAGTTGTATTTTTTCCCAAATCATTACATCGAATCCCCGCTACTTGATAGCGAGGTCTAACTAAAGTTTCGGATAGATGCCGCGGTAATTTAGGGGATTAACCTCGAATCATGAAACAGACCACTCCATAGCAAGTTCATTTAAAACCGCTGCCAGACGACAACCTGCCAAGGCTACTCTTTGGGCAGAAATGTTTTGCGCATGTTTTTGATAAGCTTTACCAGGCTTTTCATGCGGATGAAGCTGATAGACATCCTTAATCGCAATTGCATGCGACTCTTTAAGCCAATCTGTCGGCTTTCTGCTGACTGGTTTTAGTTCACAAGGCCATTGTTTTTCAATCTGGTGAGCGCGTCTTATAAGTTGCGGCTGTTTAACATAATCAGTTGTTTTAAAAAGACCTGCTCCTTGATCCCAGTACCAATGCAGATCATCGGCAACTGCATTTTTACCAAGGGAAAAAAGATTACCGCCAGCATCGCCCTTAGGGTATTTCCGAGTGACCAAAGTTGCACCATGAAGAGGTTGATGAAGATCGCCTACTACATGAATAAGAACTCTCAAGGCAATGCCCTTATCAAAAACAAAAGTTCGTTTATCCTGCAAAGTCTTTATTGCATTCTCAATCGCCCATACTGCATTTATCTTTTGTACCTCTGGCAAATGCGATCCATCCATGGAAAAAGGTTGATTAACGTAATGCATCGCATCAAACCACATCACGCCGTTATTATAATGAATGGTATCAAGCCAAACAGCTGCATTTACAAAACTTTGTGGTTTATATACTTTATCCAATGCATGATTGATTTGATTAAATCTGTGTTTTGCCTCAGGAGTCATGTAATCATAGGCAATTTGGGCAATCAGTCTGTGTCCCAGGGCATTCCAGCTGCCCGCCTGGGAAGAGAAGAAAAGAAAAAGTGAAGCAATCAACATTTTTATGTAACAAGTCATCTGCATTCATTCCTTTAATTAGCAATGTTAACTTCGATTGCTCCCGGAGCAAATCCGGGAGCAGCAACTCGTGGTTTTAGAAGAAGCCGCGCATCTCCTTTAGCGTAGTGAATAAAATCTACCCTAAATAAGGCGACCAGGCAGGCTCCTGTACATCACCTTCGCGGGCAGGTAAGCGCATTCGTATGCGTCCATCAATAGATACTACTCCTAAAACACCCTTTTCTTTATGACGAGTCGCATAAAGAACCAAACGACCATTAGGAGAAACAGAAGGCGACTCATCGAGAGAAGAAAACGTAAGAGGTGTTACAGAACCTCCTCTAGCCGATTGCACGGCAATGTTAAAATTACGATCCTCACGATGAAGCATTACAATACTCTTTTGATCAGGTGTGTATGAAGCGCGCGCATTGTAATTACCTTCAAAAGTGACGCGATTTATGCTGCCGTCAGCAAAGATTAAACGATAAACTTGTGGAGAGCCCCCACGGCCCGAAGTAAACAACAGGCTTCGACCATCCGGCGCATACCTGGGTTCGGTATCAATGGCACTGCCAAAGGTTAACTGCTTTAATTGTCCATTTCGCAAATCCACCCTGTATATTTTGGGTGCACCATTTTTAGATAACACCACAGCTAGCTCTTTACCGTCTGGAGACCAGGCAGGAGCGCCGTTAATTCCCGGAAAACTGGTAATTAAACGACGACGGCCTGTTTCTACAGAAACGGTATAAATCTGAGCGCGTTTTTTTTCAAAAGTTACATACGCAATCATTTTACCATCGGGTGACCAGGCAGGAGACATGATTGGCTCTGTTGAAACTAAAAGACTTTGTGGATTATAGCCATCAGCGTCAGCTACTTCCAGAGAATAACGAGCTCGTTCGGCATTCCTTTGTACCAGGATATAAGCAATACGAGTGGAAAAAACGCCGCGTTCACCCGTCAGCTTCTGATAGACCTGATCACTGATGTGGTGTGCTAAAGCACGAAATTGATTTTGATTCACCCGATAGCTACGGCTTAGCAATATTTTTCCATTTGTAACTGCATCAAGCAATTCAAAATTCACTTCATAATGCCCTCCGCCAAC
The DNA here is from genome assembly GCF_004571175.1 of Legionella israelensis. Lineage (NCBI taxonomy): Bacteria > Pseudomonadati > Pseudomonadota > Gammaproteobacteria > Legionellales > Legionellaceae > Legionella > Legionella israelensis. The sequence goes on along the minus strand of NZ_CP038273.1, from coordinate 3,162,650 downwards.
AGAATGAATTTGACCAGACACAACGCTGTCAGCCCCCATTTTGCGCAAAATCTGAAAGGTAGCATTGGAAGTCGAGCTGCCAGGCCCGGAAACAATTTTAAACTGCCCTGATGAGCGTAAATCATTCTCGATCACTTCCGCTATCTGGTTACCCAAAGAATCCTGACTAAAAGAGTTCACGGCTATAGGTAATGCCGAATTAATGCCTTGTGTAAGCTCCAAATCAAGAGCAAAACCACTTACACTGAGCAGCATTAAAAAACCTGCAAGATATCGAGAAAACACTTTTTTACCCCCTAACTTGTTCTGGACGCACCGTCAAACTAATGTCGCGAAACAAATTGAATGTTTCTATATCACTGGGAACTGGCAAAGGCGATGCTTTGTATATTGCTGTCTGGGCTGAACGATCGAGGACAGGATCTCCGCTGCTGCGCACCAAAGTGACTTCAAGCACCATGCCATCCGGCGCCAGCCGAATACGAAACTTGCTGGATAAACTGTCGTCAACATTCTCTGGCAAAATCCATTGTCTGCTGATGGCATTTACGATTAAGGCCTTATATTTATTCACCTCACCAGCCATACGAGCCTGTTTTTCAGCTTCACGTGCTGCCTGCTCTCTGGCTGCTTGTTCTTGTTCTGCCTTTAATTTCTTGACCCGCGCCATTTCTTCAGCTTGCTTTTTCTTTAGTTCAGCCAGTTTTCTCGCTTCCTCCTCCTTCTTTCTTAATCTTTCCTGTTGCTGTTTTAATTCAATCAGACGCTTTTCTTCTTTAGCTTTCTGTTCAGCCAACTCTTTCAAACGCCGCTTTTCCTCTTCTAATTGCTTTTTTTTGGCGATAGCTATTTTATCGGCCTCTTCTTTTAGCTTTTCTATACGTTTTTGCTCTTTTAAACGAGCCTGTTTTGCCTGCTCAGCTTCACGGGAAAGCTTATTCTGACGTGCAATTTCCGCCTGCCGTTGCTTTGTTTTTTCTTCTCTCAGACGTTGTATGGTTTCTGTAACTTCCTGCTGATTGATACTCACCGCTTTCACGATTTCCTGTGGCTTTAACTGTTCGTAACGATTTGCCTCAGCTTTTGCCTGTAAATCCATCGTGGGAGTTTTATGATGAGGTTCTATCCATAAAAAAACGGCGAGGAGAACATGCAAACTGATAGCTAAATAAAAAGCCTTACGATAACCTTGTACATCATTCATGATTTATTCACACCTGTATCACTGTAAGAGTCGGTTAATAATCCGACTTGTTCTGCACCAGCTTTTTTCAATAGACTCATTGCCTCTACAATCTTGCCGTAAGGAACACTGCGATCACCTTTGACAAGGACATTCAACTTCTGTTGAGATTCCCTGGCAAGAGAAAGTTCTGCAGCGACTCTTACAGCCAAAGATTGTGCATCTATTGGTATAGAGGGAGTAGAACTGATGTTCAAAAAAAGACTACCCTGTTGGTTAACGGAGACAATAATGGGTTCTCTTTCCGTGGTTTTTAAAGACTGACTGGCGGCCTTCGGTAAATCCACGGTAATGCCCTGAGTTAGCATGGGAGCCGTTATCATAAAAATGACTAACAAAACCAACATCACATCGATATACGGAACTACATTAATCTCAGAGACAGGCTTTGTAGAGTCTTTATTTTTTCTTTTTATCATGAATAACCTCTGACGGTTTCACTTACAGCTATAATCTAAATTTTTACCCGCTATTTGAGTCATGACCCTGTTGTTCAATCAGTGAGACAAATTCTTCTTGAAACAAATCATAGCGATTTAGCAGGTTATTTGCCCGCGTCGTATAGCGGTTATAAGCGATTACTGCGGGAATCGCCGTAAATAAGCCAAGTGCTGTAGCAACCAGAGCCTCTGAAATACCCGGTGCAACCATAGCGATCGTAGCTTGTTGTGCCTGTCCAAGTGCCTGAAAGGATGTCATAATACCCCAGACTGTACCAAACAAACCGACATAAGGCGCTATTGAACCTACGGAAGCAAAAAAAGGCAAGTGTTTCTCAAGCTTCTCAGCTTCTTTGGCATGACTAATCTGCATGGCTCTTTGAATAGGCTCAATATTTATCTGGCCCGATTTACTGCTGCGCACAAACTCCTTAAACCCAACCTGAAATATAGCAGCCAGCCCTTGTATTTTTGAGCTCTGGCTGTTTATCTCAGTATATAATTTACCGAGATCAGCACTTTCTGAAAAACGCTGAATGAAATCCATCATCTGCCGCTTTTTTCGCTTAAAATACCAAGCTCTCTGAAAAATTAATGTCCAGGAAGATATGGAAGCAATCAACAGCAAAAACATCACCAGTTTAACGACCAAACCTGCCTGCCAAAAATACATAAATACGCTGCTATTTGCCACAATTTACCTCCAATAACTTATTGCTGTTCAATGGGAACTAAACCGAAATGCCGGTAAGCTGCTGATGTGGCTACTCGCCCTCTTGATGTTCTCATAAGAAAGCCTTGTTGAATCAGGTAAGGCTCAAGAACATCTTCGATAGTTCCTTTTTCCTCTCCGATGGCTGCAGCAATACTATCAACACCTACGGGGCCGCCTGAAAAATGTTCAATCACAGCCAACAATAATTTGCGATCCATAATGTCAAACCCATGATGATCGATATCCAACATCTCAAGTGCGTGCCGGGCAATCTCTAAAGTGATGATACCCTGCCCTTTCACTTGTGCAAAATCTCTAACCCGTCGTAATAAACGGTTAGCTATTCTTGGTGTTCCCCGAGAGCGTGTTGCAATTTCACAAGCACCTTCCGTTTCTGTCTGTACGCTTAATAAGCGTGCAGAACGACTGACGATATGACTCAAAGCTTCTGTTGAGTAAAATTCCAGACGTTGGACGATACCAAACCGATCACGTAATGGTGACGTTAAGGAGCCTGCTCTCGTGGTTGCACCGATTAAAGTAAATGGAGGCAGGTCCAATTTAATGGAGCGTGCAGCAGGACCTTCGCCAATCATGATATCCAGTTTATAATCTTCCATGGCAGGATATAAAATTTCTTCAATCAATGGATTCAGACGATGTATTTCATCAATGAACAATACATCGTTTTCTTCCAGATTGGTCAAAATCGCCGCAACATCTCCAGCGCGTTCAAGTACAGGTCCTGAAGTCTGCCGTATATTTACTCCCATCTCATGAGCAATGATATTGGCCAGAGTCGTCTTCCCTAAACCTGGAGGACCAAATATAAGCACATGATCCAAAGCATCATTACGCTTTTTCGCAGCATCAATAAAAATACGCATTTGTGAACGAATATTTTCTTGACCAATGTACTCATCCAGGCGTACAGGCCTAATGGCTCTGTCAATGGCTTCTTCAGAAATAAGCGATTGAGCGCTAATTAAACGATCACTTTCCAGCATGGGCGTTTTTATTTTGGGCTTTAGCCGCCATTCTAACACAGCTTTTAAAATGGTTGCAGAAGATTTTATGGTAATTGAGACGGCTAAAATAACATGAAAATTACGATCACCCCTTTAAGATTTGATGTCTGCTATACTAACTGTTGTGATGATGGTGGGCAGACAAAATGCGATTCAAAGTGAACAAATACCGAAAAATGAAAGATTTTAAAGTTAGTATTCGTGTCAGCATTATCACTTTATTTGTTATCTTATTAAGCTTGATTGGTTTTTCAATTATCGGTATTCAATATGTGGCTTTAAATAAAATTCTAAGTTCAAGCACCATAAGATTGATTGATAAAAGCTCTCTTTTGGTAAAAGAACGTTTTCGTAATTATTTTCTACCCTTAAATACGTATTTGCTTGAAATTAAAAATATGATCCATCAGGACATTATTCACCCCGAAAATCGAGAACAATTCGATAAATTTCTTATTGAATCCATAGATGATAACCTTGAGTTGTCCATGATTTATTTTGCAACACCAAAAGGGAATTTTTATGGAGTGGAACGAGGCACAAATGGCAAACTATATCTTGACCATATTATCAACTCCCCAAAACCCTCTTCCCGAATCCGTTATGAAGTTGGTACACAAGGAAATATTGTAAAAACACAATGGCAGAAAAAAGACTTTGATCCGAGGAAACGACCGTGGTATCAAAAAGCCGTTAAAGCGGGAAAAGTCATTTGGACGGATGTATATAAATTCCATGGTTTTCAGTCTGGCATTAATGCTGATGAACAGTATGGGATTAGCTCTGCAGCACCAATTTATGATAGCAAACGTCGGTTAAAGGGTGTGATAGGCATTGATCTAACAGTGAATAATTTGCAGCGTTTTATCCAGAGTTTACAAATTACAAAAAATACCATCATTTATATTATCAATGAAAATAACCAGATTCTTGCTTACCGTGATATGACACAACAGGACAATCTTCTAGGAAAAAGACTTTCCCCTGAATTAGTTAAAAAACTTTTTTCAGCTTTTCCTTCTTCTGGTTTGCATCAAGGGAAAACTTTAGTTACTTCCTATCAAAAAAATAGTCAAGATTATTTTTTAGCCTACCAGCCTCTTACAGATCACTCTAAAAAAGTTTGGCATGCTATTATTTTGGTTCCCTCAAATGATGTTTTAGCTCCCCTTAAACACTTGAGTCTTCGTAGTTTGTTATTAACTATTTTTATTCTTTTTATTGGGATTATTATTGTCCGATATATCTCACAGAAAATATCCAGACCTATCATTCAGCTCGCCCGAGAAGCTAAAAAAATTAAAAAACTTGAGCTTAAACCTCAGCCTCCATTAAAAACCAGGATCAAGGAAATCAGTTATATGGACCGATCCTTAACGGCTGTACGTTCCGGCCTCTCTTCCTTCGAGCGCTATGTTCCGAAATCTTTGGTTAAAAAATTAGTAAAAAGTGGGAAAATTGCTGAAGTTGGTGGCAAAAATCAAGATATTACTATCTTGTTTTCTGATATTAAAAATTTTACTGCATTATCAGAAAAGACTGATCCTCAGCAATTAATGAACTACCTGTCTGATTATTTCCAATCTATGACAGAAGTTATATTACACTCTCACGGTACTCTTGATAAATATATAGGTGATGGCATTATGGCTTTATGGAATGCCCCTATATTCGACGCTCAGCATGCACTTCATGCCTGTCAAACTGCCATAGAAATGATGGATAAACTTAAAAAATTGAATAAAAACAATCAAAAACTCGGCCTCCCTGAGTTGACTATAAGAATAGGAATTAACTCAGGAGAAGCTATTGTAGGAAATGTTGGCTCGGAAGAAAGGCTTGGATACACGGCCTTGGGCGACGCTGTTAACATAGCGAGCCGTCTTGAATCAATCAATAAAATATATCATACACATATCATTGTCAGCGAATCAACTTTCAAACAGGTTGAATCCTTTTTTGCATTTCGTTTGCTTGATAAAGTCGCTGTTCGTGGTAAACATGAAAGTACGACAATCTATGAGTTAATCCTTGAGTCTCATTTACCTCATCTCGATCAACATAAAAAAGAATTTTCAAACGCCTTTGCCAAATACCATTCTGGCCAATGGAAAGAAAGTATGGAATTATTTAAAAAACTTACCCCTGCGTATGAGGGAGACCAATTAGCGTTAGTTTATATAAAACGTTGCCAAGCATTAATCAATTCACCTCCGGTAAAATGGGACGGCATATGGCGAACGGAATATATGTGAATTTCGATAACTACAAACATAGCTCACAAACCCAAGTTCCTAGCCATGTGATATTTACGAAAAATAATATTGTCCACTGTGCTAATTCCTCAAATAGAGGCTTTGAGCAATTGACGGGCTCTGTAAATACGTGATCGTACTGTGCCCACAGGGCATTTCATCCGATTTGAAATTTCCTCATAACTGATACCCTCAATGGCATGCAATCCATAACAGCATTGAAGTTTTTCAGGTAATTTTAAAAAAGCTTGTTCTATTTGTTGCCCTAATTCTACGCCCATAGCATTATTTTCCGGCGACTGATTATCTGTTTTATTTTGATGTGCGTAATGAAACTCGCATTGAGCACGTAATTTTATAGCGCGATAATGATTTTTTATCGTATTCAGCGTAATTCGATATACCCATGTTGAAAACTGAGATTGCTGTTTAAACCCATGCAGACAACGGTAAACTTTAAAAAAAACATCCTGAGTAAGATCATTTGCAGTAGCCTGCTCACGAATATACAGGTTAATTAATAAACGAATTTTTTTATAATAACGTGATAGAAGAATGCCGTAAGCATTTTGATTTCCGTTGACAGCCAAATCAGCTAACTGCTCATCGGAACACTCGGCTGAAGATACCATATTGGCCTCCTGCTCAAACGATAAGATTCTATTTTTGCATTTGATTTTGACCTTATTTTCCTTAATTATGAATCAATAGAAGACATTATGGTAATTTTTTATGTTATTTGTTGTAAAAATAATTGTAGCTGCCAATATTCGGTTGGATTTAATTGATCTTTAAAAATAACAATATGCTTTTTGTCATTATCAGAAGAAAACAGCAGCAGCTGAAAGAGGTCTGTATTCACTAACAGCCTTACTTCCTTAAATAAATAAGATTGTTTATCCTTTATCGTCCAACCATGATTTCTATATGCAATCTGCTCAAGAAAGGGATGAGGTTTTTTATATTTATTAATGGCAGATATTTGCCATAATATGACAATGAATAAAAAAAACTTTATAACCATCCATAAGGCAGAAATCGCCAACAGGATTCCGGCAACACTATAAGCCGTCATGGTCAAACGAAAGTAAATCCAAGACTTAGCGGTTTTGATCGCAAATTCTGATGTATTCAACAAGAGCGTATAATTCCTTGTCAACTGGCTGAGCGTGTCCCATTAACCAAGCGTACAATTCAGGATCTGTACAGTGAAGTAAATATTCAAAAGTTTTTAATTGTTTCTTTCCCAATGATTCCAGATATTTATCGACAAAACGTCCAAGGATCAGATCAAGTTCCAACATTCCTCGACGACAACGCCATCTCATTTTTGCCTTGAATTCAGGACTCATTTTTAATAAATTACCTCACTATTCAAGTGATTAATGATACACTAGAGTCAGTTGGTATTTCTACTGTCTTAACCAAAATCTTGACTTCTGTGCTTCTATGTCCTAGCACCAAAGCAGCATTGAATGATTTTTCTCAGGGTTGCCCAAGGGATGCAGTGCTTTAATTTATATTAATGCCCTGAAATTTGAAGTTTTATGAATAGAATCCAGATATTCACAATAATATAATAAAGAATTTATCATGATAGAAAGAAAAGAAACATATAGCATCAACAGCCGTTCTTTATCCATGTTCTTTCCCTTAACAGAAGACATAACTCTGGAAAAAAATAGAAATTATCTTTTTGATTTATCCTATATGAGGATACTTAAAGTCCGAGGTGAAAAAAGTGCAGAATTTTTACAGGGGCAATTAAGCTGCGATACGAATCAGGTTACAGAGCAAACCATGCGGCAAGGAGCTATGTGTAATCTCAAAGGACGAATTCTGGCACTGTTGGATGTGTTTTATTATCAAGGCTTAAACCTTCTACTCCCTGCTGATTTATGTGAAAGCACGCAAAAATCTCTACAAAAAGCCGCTTTATTTTCCAAAGTTAATCTTGAACAAGACTCTCATTTTAATATTTATGGTTTTTATTATCAAAACCCAAGCGATCTGAAACCATGTGAAATTCCTGCCTCCTGTTCAAAATACCAGATGATACAGTCCTCCGATATAAACGGATATCATTTAGGTCAGGGATTATTCATCTTTTTTGTCTCAGGACAGCAAAAACAAGTGGAATTACTCGAGTCTTTTAATAATGAAAATAAACAACGGCGTAGTTCCTTAGCCTGGCACAGACTGATCTTATCACATGGTTTCGTCAATATTTATCCAGAAACTCGTGGACTTTTTCTGCCTCATCGACTAGATCTGCACCATCACGGCTATTTGAATTTTGAAAAAGGCTGTTATAAAGGCCAGGAAATTATTGCCCGCACTCATTACAAGGCAAAACTGAAGCATGAGTTAAAACTGTTTACCGTTGAAACGTCTGAAGCACTTTTTTCCAACCAAAAAATATTTGATGAGACTGGAAAAAAGGAAGTTGGCGAACTTGTAGACTATTCGCCAGTAGATAAGGAGCAATTCCTTGTCGCTCTAAGCCTTCTTGTAGAAAGGACAAATCCAGTTTGGTTTGAACGTCATGATAATCCTGTCGATATCTATGAATATTCCCCTCCATGATCTCTCAACTCATAAGTGTTTAAAAAAACGGAGACAACTTAATAGTGAAATCCTCTTGTTTGCCAGAATCTGTGGAAGTTGATGATCTGAAAAGGGAAGGATTGTATGATTCTTTGTTTTGTTTTTCCACTTCGGTTCTTTGCTCTATTTGTAAATAATAATAAAAATTTTCCAGTGTTTCTTCCAGCACATCCTGATAACCCCAAAGTGGTTGCGGTTCCCGCTCAAGCACCTTTCCAGTTACCGGACACACAGAATAAACAGGACTTGTATCCTTCCTAAAACAGCTTCTTTTATCTAACACTATACCGGAGGCAAGCACATAGGGCTCTGTTATAAATTCAAAATCAATCACGTCAGTCAAATCATCATCTAAATGATTAACTTCTAACCAGGATACAAATTGAGGTATCAATTTTTCTCTATCTATTTTAACCTCTGATTTTTCATCCTTCGAAAAACTGATTTCCCTTAATATTTCATTCACTTTTTCCAAAGCATCTATAGGATCATTAAAAACCTGTGGCGGTAAAACGAGCAAGTCTTTATTAAAATTCTCATAAAGTATTTTTAACAAACCAGGGGGTATTTCCTGACCATTAAATTTTTTATATGGCTTACCTCCCACAAGATAAGGTTTTAATACTTCCGAGTCTGATACTTCCACCCAACCTTCACTTAAATCACACAACATCCGACAGTGATAAGCAATTTTATCCTCCTTATATGTAATTGTATACATACCTTCCTCTCGGCTTTGACGAATAAGCCAGCTACCGGGCGGAAGATCGTCTAGCAGCAATGTAAGACGATTTATATCCTTCTCTTTTTTTAATTTTCTAAAAGCCAAAACCGGATTTTGCTTTTTGTCTTCTTTAAGCTTTGTTGCTATTTCATCTTTAGGAACCATATGCACCTCATTACATGTTATTAAATAACAAAAAATATATTAACCACAAATTCTTAACAAATTATTAGGGGTAAAAAATTTTTATTTCCTCGCCAGGGCGATTTCATCAAAGTTCAAAATCCAATCATTTTTTTCAAATATTGAGTAGAAAGGGCAGCTTTCATTCGTTTTAAAGCAATGCCATCTTGGTTTGAAGTATCCTGGGTTAATAATTTAAGGACTATTTTACGCATAATGCTCAAATTTCTATCTGCATAGCCGCGATATATGGGGCATTGATCTTCGTTCATACCGACATCCAACTTATAGTGTAAGCCATTTTCTATTTTCCAATGGTCGCGAATCGCCTGACGCATTAAGTTGTGTTTTTTATAAGGCAGGGATGTCATGTAGTAACGTGTAGCCGTTTCAATGTCTCCTGTGGGTAAATGCCGCGTGGATTGCACACGGATATAGGCGCTTAAATCTTTCCATTGTTGACCGCGAAGGTACATGGCTGGTAATACGGTGTATGTTCTTTCTTCAAAACGGCTGTGGTCATAATTATTGGTGTCTTTCTGTTGGAAAACCATGGCTTTGTAATTTAGGGAGTCCGCTTTTTGAAAGAGGTTATCCACTTTCCGGTGCATGCGTTTATGATTCTTTTTTAAAGCAAGCACATAATGAGCTTGTTTGAGACGTATTAAATTGGCAATTCCCTTTTGCGTTCCCATTGCATCAATCGTTATTACTTTATCTTTGATATTGAGTGCTTTTAGTAGTACAGGTATCCCCTTTATTTCATTAGACTTGTCAGGTGTAACCGTGCTTCCAAGCGTCGCGGATAAGCGTGGGGAGTAAGCATTCACCAGATGGGTCGCCTTCTTATGGCCCCTTTGATAAGAGGAGCCGCGACTCGTCTTACCATCAATCGCAATCAGCTCATCCATAAAAAATTGACTGATTCCTTCTATCCATGAACTTAAACAACGCTCAAATTCTAAAGGGTCAATCAGAGAAAATACCCGTGCCAATGTGTGATGGCTTGGCAAACCTTCACTGACGTCAATAAATTGGCTTAACCATCGCTTGCGCGACCTGGCAAAAATCTCCATGGCTTTCCAACTGTCACAGCCACATATTAATCCGCATAAAACAATAATCAGTATCGTTAAAAGTGAATACGTGCAACGACCTCCAACTCGTGGATCGCGGATGGACAGAAAACAATGAAACAAATATTGATTTTTTCCAAATTTACGCGTACTTTCTAACACAATCAGGCTCCTTCTTAAGATTTTTATAATCTACGTCGGTCAACGTAGGTGCCTGATTATTAACACTTTCTATTTTAATTTGCCAGATAAATCAACTCTCTCTTCTACAGTTGAGATACTCTTATCGTTTGATTTTTGAACTTTGATGAAATCGCCCTGTTTCCTCGTAAACCAACTAAGCCTTAAACATAGAGAGCTTACCAACAAGAATGAAAGACAAAGAATTTTATAACACCGTATCATTAAGCAGGTATCCAGATTTAAGTCCATTAGAAAAAAAACGAATATCAATTTAAATCTAAAGTAAATCAAATGATTATCTGTACATAAAAAAATTTATGCTATACTAATTTTGTTATTTGAATATCAAATAACCCCTATGGAATAATTAACAAGGAAAATCTGTCATGAAGAATAATACTATTTCAAAAGTAACAATGGCTGCCGTTATGGCCGCTGGTCTTTCAGTTAGCACTTTACCTGCCAATGCCGCAGATAAGCCTGGTATGGAAAAATGCTATGGCGTAGTTAAAGCCGGAAAAAATGACTGTGGTACTGCTAAACACAGTTGTGCTGGACAGGCTAAAAAAAGTGGTGCTGAAACAGATTGGGTTTATCTACCCAAAGGTACCTGTGAAAAACTTGCTGGTGGTAAGTTAAAAAAAGATGAAAGCTAATTTGTAATGGCTTCTTTCATTAGAGACAGCTCTCAGACCGCAAGATTTTCTGGTTGCACAGGCATCGGATTGCGGTCTGAGCATGTAGGCAATATATTAAAACAGCGGCCGAAAATAGATTATTTCGAAGTGCTTGCTGATAATTATCTGCAACAATCCAACACACATTTTAACCAACTTTTAAAAATTGCTGAATGTTACCCTTTAAGCTTACATAGTGTCGGTTTATCCATTGCTACCTCCAGTAAACCAGATATGCAATATTTGCAACAATTAAAAGAACTGGCCAATCGTCTTGATTGTACCCTGCTTTCGGATCATCTTTGCTGGACGCATGCAAAAGGACATTACACTCATGAATTAATGCCATTTCCTTATACTGAGGATACCTTAGCCTTCATTGTCGAAAAAATTCATTTTGTACAGGACTTTTTACAACAGCCTGTGATGTTTGAAAATGTTTCCCGTTATATCAGTTATAAACAAAATACACTAACTGAAGCAGAATTTCTCAATGAATTATGCAAGCAAACAGGATGTGGGATCTTATTAGATATTAATAACTTATATGTGAACCACTATAATCATAATGATGACATTCATCTTTATTTTTCATCCTTAGACTCAAAGAATGTTTGGCAAATGCACCTTGGCGGTTTTTCGAAACAACAAGGTTATTTACTTGACAGCCACAGCGATCGAATTTATCAGGAAGTATGGACTTTTTTTGAAAAAGCACAAATCTTATTTCCTAAAACACCAACCATTATTGAGTGGGACAACCAGTTACCTGAATTTTCTGTCTTATACGAAGAAATGCAGAAGGCCAAAAAAATCATGGAGCACATCTCTGCAAACAGGAGCGTTCAACATGCACAATCATCTGCTTGAAACCATTCAAAATATTTGGATACAACAATTGACTGGCGTTCCTTCATCAGAAGAACTGCATAACTTACTAATTCCTACAGATTATAATGGTGTTGCTGTTTATGAAGAAAGCAGTCATGCAGCCTTATTTAATCACCTAAAAGACAGTTTCCCTCTTTGCTGCAGACTAGTGGGCGAGTCATTTTGGTATGCCTTATTACATCAATACATAAAAACACACCCTTCAAAAGAATATGATATTAATGCGTATGGCGACAGTCTTCCACTCTTTATTGAGACATTTGAACCAGTGAAAACCGTTCCTTCTTTAATAGAACTTTCTGAAATTGAATGGCACTGGCATATCTTAAGTCTGATGTCCCCAGTAAGACCTTTTAACTTTGAAGCCTTTTCCAGATTGGATGAGGCTGATTTTCAGTCTTTACGTTTTCACTTAACTCCAAACCTGAAAATTATCCAATCACAATTTCCCATTTATCAAATCTGGGAAATGAATTATTTTGAGCTGGATAAAGAAATTAATTTAAACGAACCCGGCGAAAGCATTGTTCTTTATCAAAAAGAGAATGTTCCATGTATTATGCTTATCAATGAGGAAGAGCGCCTTTTTCTTGAGTATTTATTAAAGCCTTTGCCCTGGCATCAGATAGCAACATTGTTAAACGAATATATGAACACCAACAGGCTTAGCGAAATTTTAACCAAATCAATGAGTTATCAATGGATTAATCAGTTCACCATGGAGGCCGTATGAAAAAATGCATTGCGAGAACATATGAATTAACTGATAAAGGTTTTGATTATATAGCACCTTTATTTATTTTACTTGTCCGACTTTATCTGGCACAAGTGTTCTTTATGGCCGGTTTAACAAAAATAGCTAACTGGGAATCAACTATTTTTCTTTTTGAAAATGAATATAGCGTTCCGTTATTATCTCCTGCCATCGCTGCTTATCTTGGGACAATTGCAGAACTGGTTTTGCCTGTACTGATTGTTCTTGGAATTGGATCAAGATGGGTGATTCTCGTGTTTTTTATCTATAATCTGGTAGCTATGTTTTCATATAGTTTTTTATGGACACCCGATGGAAGTGTAGGTTTAACAGATCACATTCAGTGGGGACTATTGATTTTAATGCTTCTATGCACAGGGTTTGGAAAATTTTCTCTGGATTATCTTATAAGACGTTTTTATCTGAAAATGGATAAATCAGAATAATAGATCGCATCCCTGGATTTAAGTTCAGGTTGGACGAAAAATAAGAGAAAAGCACAGCATAGATAGCAAGATGGCTATGTGAGCATTTTGAAGGCTTATTTTCATTCAAGAACAAATCCTACCGTTCAAGGCAGCCCGTCTTTTGCGCTACCTCATACGACGAGTATTCCCCGGTAGCATGCGTCTTAGCACATTATTTTTATCAATAAAATGATGTTTCAAGGCAGCAATAACATGCAAAGCCACAAAAGTAATAATTACCCATGCAAGGATTTCATGGGTTTGATTCATCCATTTTGCCAAAGCTTTATCCGACCCTATACCAGGAAATGGTAATATAAATAAACCAAAATAACTGGGTGGCTTATTAGCAGCTACAGACATTATCCAACCTGATAAAGGCATTAATATAAGTAAGAGATACAAACTGTATTGCACAAAACGAGACATAAATCGTTGCCAATCAGGAATGTTGTCCGGCAACGGGGGTTTTCCGCTGATATGTACCCAGACAAAACGAAAAAGCATTAAAAACAAAACAGTAATGCCAAAAGATTTATGAATCATAAATGCAAAACTGCGATATTTCTCAGGTACTGAATCAAGAAAAAAACTAAAGGATAGCATCATAATCACAATGAAGGCTATCAGCCAATGAAACAACTTACTCATCGGCGAATAAGTTAGGTTTTTATTCTTATTCATACCATCAAAACTCCTTGATATTTAAGATCTCTTGACACTCTAACTTAAAGCCCTAGCATTCTATATTACATGCACTTCAGCTATAAGATGCATCACACAAAAAAGCCAAGACTTTTGGTTCGGTAGCCTAGGTTCTATGCAATTATCTTATACCGCTTGCAAATTCGGGTGCTTTTCTCAAATTTTCGCTACGACAAAAATAAGTGCACAGAACCATCGAAATATCAATTATGATGACTTATTATTCGTCATCTGTGATGATGTTTGCGTCAAGTCTAAAAGCTCTCTGATAGCAACAAAAAACATCGTATAATTTAATGAAGCACTTGATCTTAAATCTGCTAATATGGAACGCCATCGCTCAATAAGCTCAGCATATTTATCTGACCATCTGTCAAAACGCTTCATATAATCTTTTTCATCCGTTTCTATGCTGATGATACTTGCGGTTAATTGTCTTTGTTGCCAATCCAGATCATCCCTTAAAGCTTCTCTGGATAAAGATTCCCAGTGGCTTTCTGTAGGATGAATAATGACTTGTGTCCGTATCCAGGCTAAATCAAGATATTCACCAATTTTAAAATATATTTCAGCTACTTTAGTCACATCAATATTCATTTCATTCGCAATTTCGATAATATCCACAGCCGCGAACAACCCGCGTGTTACCGTAAGCTCATGCGCCAACCCTTCTGGAATACCATCCTCAACATATTCCTGAAAATGCTCAAAATATTTATTTCTATGTCCTTCACCAAAAACATCCGGCATCGATTTTTTTAAAAGAACCACACCGGGTGAATACACAGAAACAGCCTTACTAATGTCAAGTTTATGCCGACGAGTCCTTAGAAACCATCGAGTGACTCTTCGAGACAGTCGGACATAAAGCAGCATCATATCAATTTGATTCTGTGCTGATATACTGGTACCCAATGCTTCGATTTGACGCCAGATATTTTCCAAATCAAGCACAGCGCGTGTAATCATGTAAGCTCTTACAATAGCCGAAACAGGTGCTCCGGTCTCATCCTGCAAGCGATAAACAAAAGTAAAACCCATTTCATTCATCATAATATTACTAATACGAGTCGCAATAATCTCTCGACGCAAAGGATGCCCTTCCATCTCTTTACTAAAACGATCCTGCAGAACTTTTGGGAAGGCACGCAGTAAAAATCGCTTTAAATACGGATCTTCAGGTACATCAGAGGATAAAATCTGTTCTTTTAAAATGGTTTTACTGTAGCATAGTAAAACGGCAATGCCTGGACGGGTTAATCCCTTTCCTGCGAGCTTGCGCTCCATGAGAACCTTTTCATCTGGAAGAAATTCAAGACTACGATCCAGTTTACCGATACGTTCCAATTCATTCATATAACGACTATGTAACTCAACAGCACGTGAAGCCAAGGCAGCTGTCAAACTAATTGCCCGAGTTTGCACGTAGTTATCACGCAACACTAATTCTGCCACCTCATCTGTCATTTCACTGAGCAACTCATTGCGTTGTTTGTAAGTTAAATCACCGCTATTCACGATGCTGTTTAACAGAATTTTTATGTTGACTTCTTTATCTGAACAGTTGACGCCGGCTGAGTTGTCGATAAAGTCAGTATAAATTAAACCTCCATTCATGGCATATTCAGTTCGCGCTAACTGTGTAAGCCCTAAATTCCCACCCTCACCGACTGCTTTACAGCGCAATTCCGTGGCATTAATTCGTGTAGCATCATTGCTGCGATCACCCACATCAGCATTACTCTCGTATTTAGACTTCACAAAGGTCCCAATCCCGGCACTCCACAGCAGATCCACCTTTGCCTTAAGAATAATACGGATAAGTTCATTTGGCTCCACAACCGCCTGCTTAATGTTAAAAGCTTGTTTCATTTCCTTACTGACCGTAATCGATTTGGCAAAACGGCTGAAAACACCTCCGCCTTTGGAAATGAGTTTTTTATTATAATCTATCCAGCTTGACCTCGGCAGATTAAATAACCGCTCACGCTCTTTATAAGAGATTTCCGGATCGGGGTCAGGATCAACAAAAATATGAAGATGATTAAAAGCCGCCACTAATTTTATGTGTTTGGATAACAACATCCCATTCCCAAAAACGTCACCACTCATATCACCAATACCAATGACAGTAAAGTCAGTGGTCTCGATATCAATGTTCATTTCGTAGAAGTGACGCTTTACTGACTCCCAGGCACCCTTTGCGGTAATCCCCATCTTCTTATGGTCATATCCAATAGAGCCACCAGAAGCAAAAGCATCCCCCAGCCAAAATCCATATTCAATGGATATTGCATTAGCAATATCGGAGAAACTGGCAGTTCCCTTGTCAGCCGCCACCACGAGATAAGGATCATCTTCATCATAACAAATCACATCTTTTGGTTTGATGACCTCACCTTCTTTCAGATTATCGGTGATATCGAGTAAACCACGTATAAATTGCTGATAGCAGTTGATTCCTTCTGCAAGTATTTCCTCACGAGTACTATACAGAGGCAATTGCTTAGGCACAAATCCGCCCTTCGCACCGCTGGGAACAATAACCGCATTCTTAACCTGCTGCGCCTTCATTAAGCCAAGAATTTCTGTGCGAAAATCTTCTCGGCGATCGGACCAGCGCAATCCACCACGAGCTACTTTTCCCCCACGTAAATGCACACCTTCAAAGCGCGGTGAATGCACAAAAATCTCATACATGGGGTAGGGTCTGGGCATTAAGGGAATAGTTTTGCTGTTTAATTTAATGGCGATATAATCCTTATGCTTACCCTGGGCGTCTTTTTGATAGAAATTGGTACGTAAGGTTGAACTTATCGTTTGAACATATTGCCTGATGATTTTGTCTTCATCAAGATTGGAAACCGAATCAAGATCAGTTAACACTTCACTTACCAAAGCATTGAATTTTTTGTGCTCAGCATCAAATAGCTCCGGATTAAACTGTAATTCAAACAAATCTATTAATTTTTTCGCGATCATTGAATTATTATTCAATGCGTTTTCAATATACTCCTGACTAAAAGCTATTCCGATCTGTTTAAAATATTTAGCATATGTGCGTAAGACAGCAACTTGGCGCCAATTCAATCCAGCAGCTAGCACCAACTGGTTAAAACGATCATTTTCTGCCTTGCCAAACCATACATTGGCAAATGCATTTTGAAATAAATCCTTTATGCTATCCAGCTCTAAATGGCTCCCTTTGGTATATTGCATGGAAAAATCATTAACCCAGGTGATCTTGCCATCCTTAAATTTCAGCATATACGGTCGTTCGCTAATGGCGCGTAATCCTAATGATTCCAGTATGGGAAGCACATCAGATAAGGCAATGGTGGTTTCATGCTGATACACCTTCAATCTGAAAGAGTCGGGACCTTCATGCATAGGACGATAAAAATTCATCCCTAAAGGATTTTCATCTGACAGCTGACGAATATGTTTTATATCATAAACAGCCGTTCGCGGTGAGAAATGTTCACAATAATCTACAGGAAAAGCGTCTTTGTATTCAGCAAACAATCGATTCGATTCTTCTTCGCCAAAGGTTTCCAGGAGATAATGTTGTAATTCATCAGGCCAGGAGCGCCCTACTTCAATCAATTTTTTTTCAATTTCCTTCAAATCATAATCCGGGCAATGTTTCGGATCAATGCGTATGATGAAATGAATCCGTGCCAAAACCGACTCGGAAAATCGCGTGGAAAACGAAATTTCTTTGGCATTAAAACTTTCTGCCAGAATTTGTTGCATAGCTTGTCTTAATTCAGTATTAAAGCGCTCTTTCGGCACATACACCAGACAGGAAATAAAGCGTCTGTAAACATCCTGACGAGCAAACATACGGATACGATTTCGCTCCTGCATATAGAAAATTCCCATTGCCATTTCGAGCAACTCATCTTCACTGGCCTGAATTAAATCATCGCGAGGTAAAGTATCAAGAATGTTGATAAGAACTTTACCTGCGTGGCTACGGGGACTTAAATTTGATTTTTCCATAACCAATGCCACTTTTCGACGAAGAAAAGGAATATGCTTGGGATTGGTATTATAGGCTGCGGAGGTATACAAGCCAATGATTCGACGCTCACCTATTACCTGACCTTGTTTGTTAAAACGTTTAATCCCAATATAATCAGTGTATGCATCGCGATGCACGCTGGCCAAGGTGTTGGTTTTCGACATCACAAGAATGCGGGAAGATAAGGTCAATTCCCGTGCTTCTGGAGTCATGGCAGAAATACTGCGGGCACTGGATTTACTTAAATTCTCTCTGAGAACACCTAAGCCTGTTTCAGGAATAGATTGTAAAATGGTTTCTTTTCCTTTCTGAACCAATTCATAATCTCTCACACCAAGAAAGGTAAAATGATGATCCTCTATCCACTGTAAAAATGCCTTTGTTTCCTCAACCTCATCCTTATCAACAACAGATGAAATATCATCAAGTTCTTTTATCGCAGCGCGCACCCTTTCACGCATTTTGCCCCAGTCTTCATAGACCACACGATTATCTTCGAGAACACGTTCAAAATTTCGATGCATTTCTTCCAGTACATAGGGATCGGTTTGTCGGTCAATCTGAAGAAAGATAGCTGCCTCATGATGTAAAGCAGGAGCTTCATTAGCCTTTACTTTTTTTGCCTGAAAATCAATAACACGACCTTGTTCATCTCTCTCAATTTTAAGCCCGCCAATGTGCATAATAAGATGCAATGAAAAACCCATTCGCCGAATAACCATGCGGATTGAATCCACTAAAAACGGCATATCATCAGTTATAATTTCAATGACAGTGTGGGTGGTTTGCCAGCCATGACGTTCAAAATCGGGATTATAAATTCGTATTTTAGTTTGATGTGGTGAGCGTTCCTCTATTAATGCCCAAAAACTGATGGCAGCACCGTATAAATCATCAATATCCCATTCTTTTAAATCTTCAAGGGAAACGGTATTAAAGAATTGGCGAATGAATCGAGTACAGTTCTTAACCTGCTTGCCAGTCAACTTCTGTTTGATTCGCTCAGTAACGGCTTCAATGATTAAATCTTTGCCTTCTTCAAATTTATAGGACATTCACATTACCCCATTGGAACATAACAAATTGCGCTGAATTATATACCTATTAACATCCTTTTTGCGATATTCCGAACCTTTGTTTTCACCATATTTTCAAAAAAATATCCGATTTCATTGCATTATTCATTCATGATACGCTGCACAGTGTTTAGCAGATTTGGACGCATTTTGAATTTCAAAGCGCAGTTTACATGAGTAAATAAGCATTTGAAATTCAAAATGCGTCCGAGATATAAAAAGTTGAAGCCGGGTAATATGAGTTATTCAATATAAATATAACTACCTGCACTAACCCAGTTTGCCAATTCAATAATTTCAAAATTTCTCATGCGAATACAACCGCGGGAACCGCGCTGACCTAACAGCGTACTGTCTGGAGTACCGTGTATATAGATAAAACGCTGCAGGCTATCCACGTCCCCGCCTTTATTTCGTCCATCCTCCAGCCCGTCAAGTCGTAAAATACGCGTCAAAATCCAGTCACGGCCGGGATATTGTTCCGCCAGTTTTTCACTATAGATTTCTCCAGTCCACTTTCGACCGACAAATACGCTGTTTATTTCATGCTCGAAGCCAATGATAGAATGAATGGTATGCCAGCCGCGTGGTGTACACTCGCTGCCACGCATCTCTCCCAGACCATTCTTCGCAGTGGATACTGAATAAGTATACACCAGTTGATCATTTTCATAACAATGCATCTGTTGTGTTGCTGTTGATATAAGCAATAATTGATTTTTATTTTGCATTATCGGATTCATTAATCCCTACTGTTTTTACATTTATAAATTCCAAAATACCTTCTCGTGAGAGTTCTCGACCATACCCTGATTGCTTGATGCCACCAAAAGGCAGTCTTGGATCAGATGCCAAAAAGTCATTTACAAAACAACTGCCTGCCTGGATTTCTTCGGTGGCAATGCGTTCACCTCTTTCTATATCACGAGTAAATACCGCAGAACCCAGGCCAAATTGACTTTTATTAGCCAATCTGATTGCTTCGGCTTCATCTTCCACCGTAGTCACGCTAATGACAGGGCCAAATAATTCTTCATCAAAAGCAGGCATACCAGGTTTGACTCCGGTCAATAAAGTGGCCGGATAATAAAAACCTTTTCTCTTAGGAATGACGCCGCCTCGTTGCAGTTTAGCACCAAGCTCAATACTTTTTTGCACTTGCTGGTGCAGAGCATCACGCAAATCTCCTCTGGCCATAGGCCCAAGTTTGGTGGAAGGATCTTTGGGATCCCCCATTTGATAACCCATTATTAATTGCTCAATTTTATGAATTAATTCATCTGCGATAGATTGGACAGCCAAAATGCGTTTTGCTGCGATACAAGACTGGCCTGCATTATTGAATCGTGATGAGATAATGGCATTTGCGGCCAAATCCAAATCTGCATCCTCCAAAACCAGATAAGGATCATTTCCTCCAAGCTCCAACACGGTTTTTTTTAAATATTTGCCAGCTGTAGAAGCCACAGAACTACCTGCTTTTCCGCTGCCTGTCAGCGTCACGGCGACAACATTGTTGTTCGCTATGACTTTAGCCGCACCTTCATTATCTACAATAAAATGCTGAAAGAGATGCTCGGGGTATCCCGCTTCCAAAATTAATTCAGCAATCGCTTCACCTGTTCCGGTAGAAATGGGAGCATGTTTCAGGATGGCGGCATTACCAGCCATTAATGTGGGGGCCGCGAAACGAAATACCTGCCAAAACGGGAAATTCCAAGGCATAATGGCAAACACAATTCCTAAGGGTTGGTAGCAGACCTTCGTGCGTTTCATGTCTGTATCAATAAATCTGGCCTTCAGGTGTTGTTCAGCCTGCTCAGCATAATATTGACAAACCCACGCGCATTTTTCAATTTCAGCTTCACTGGAAGTAATGGGTTTACCCATTTCACTTGTAATCAGTGAAGCATATTGCTTTTTATTTTTACAAAGAAGATCTGCCACTCTGTTCATTAACTTTTTTCTTTGAGAAAAATCTGATTTTCTCCATGCTTGAAAAGCAAGATGGCCTGCATCAATTCGTGAATTGATTTGTTCATTATTTAATAAAAGATAATTTTGAATCACTTCTTCTGTTGCTGGATTAATTGTCTGAATCATCGTATTCTCACCTGAAAGTTCCCTTTGTAAGTAGTGTAGTCTCTATCTTGCAATTCAAGCAAGCCTCAAAATATCGCTCTTTCTGTCTAAGAGCGTGTTTTTATTTCATTCATTGAAGCGAATAGCGGCCCTGTTCGAAGAATCAAAATCATTTTGGCTCCAATTAACCGTATTTATTGCCAAATAATGAAATGAGGAAACATCCCTGACACAGCAGAAATTTTTGTAATAAAAATATCGGTTTTGTAATCAGATTTCTTGCTTTAGCTTTTTAATTATTGATACTATTTATGAATTTGTCGATATTGATTTTATGTCATGAAAAATGACCTGATTTTTCAAGCTTTACAGTCATATTCTTACTGCTTCAAAAATCAACTGATTACGACTCAAAAAAAGGCTTCAGAATAAAAGACTTTGTGGGTTTTATTTATGGCATTTATAACAATACAGTTTCGAAAGAAGTCTAATAACACTTTTAGGATGGCTGATGAACAATAACAAACATACATTTCATCTCGCTCACTACCTAACGGCATGGGCAGTACATGCTTTTACCGCCAGCGCCGCTTTCATTGGTGTCTTAACCATTGCGATGATTTATCAGCATGATTATATTAATGCCATATGGCTAATGGCCCTGGCTGTAGTAGTGGATGCGGTGGATGGCAGCCTGGCCAGATGGGTTAAAGTTAAAGATGTATTACCATCTATTGATGGAACATTATTGGATAATATCGTAGATTATCTTAATTATGTTATCACACCTTGTGTGTTTCTCTATGTTAAGCCTAATATGCTTCCGGAGTCCTATTCTATTCTGATCATATGTGCGATTACCATTACGTCTGCTTATCAATTTTGTCAGGCTGATGCCAAAACCCCGGATCATTTTTTTAAAGGATTTCCTTGTTACTGGAATATCGCTGTTTTCTATATGTTTATTTTTCACACGTCAATGATAACGAATGCATTGCTGCTAATATTGCTTTGTATATTGATATTTGTTCCTGTTAAATATGTATATCCCTCAAGACTGGATTATCTGACTGAATCCAGAGTCCTGAAAATCATTATGCACGCTTGTTCCATCACTTATGGAATCAGTTCAGTCCTGGTATTAATAAGTTATCCGGAGCCAGAACCTTTTTGGCTCTCCCTGTCTCTAGGTTATGTGGTTATGTACTTGGTTCTAAGTTTTTACAGGACTTATTCCCCGATGATAAAAGCGAAAATTACAGCAAACAAGGAAGCGGTTAAACAATAAAAGGCAAGCAGAGGTTGATATGTCTTCTTTCAAAACAACGGTTTTATTTATTTTCATCAGCCTGTTCTCTGCAGATATATGCTGGGCACAAAACTACCCCAGAGGCTGTGAAGTTAAAGGTTTTGGATATGATGGTAATTATTTGCTTCTTAATGAAACCGGCGAACAAACTTTTTATTTGTTACAAAATACCAGTAATGCCAAAGTTGAATTACAGCGATATGAAACACGAAATGTATTCATGAGCCCGACTTTGCAGGTTCATATTGATCCGGAAAACTGGGCCGCTTTCGCATCAGATATCAAAAATTTAACCTTTCAATGCTATGTTCATAATAATAATCACACTTCCCTTGTCAATTGTCGGGATGTTTTGGATGTCTGTCAATATCCGAGAGTAAAGTTTGCCCTCAGTAATATGGGTAATTACTGGGTTTCTGTTAATAAAACACAAAATCAGGTCATAAAGGATGCCATTGCTAAAGGGATATTACTACGATGGTGAGCCATTAACTCTACATAATAAACTTTATATACTTCTGGGTGCCGTTGGCGCCGCTATTCTGATATTTAGTTTAAGTTTAGCCAAACCACAAGCTGGTTATATTATAGGCTCCGCTTGCATGCTTATTGTGGCTTTACATTACAAGCTGGTCTATTTTATTGCCTTGGAAATTATCCTCATCGCAGGTCATACAGCTTTCCTATTAGGAATAGGCCCTAAATTACAAGTCGCATTACCTTGTTTATTGTCTTTTCAATTATTTGTTTACTATCTTTTGACAGGTCAATTGCGCAATCCTTTTTTGCTCATTGGTGTCTCAGGCATAGGCCTGCTTTCTATCGGATTTGCATTTAACAATCAATGGATTTTTTTCATTGGCAGTACAGCGATTGCAATATATGCCTGTTATTCAACATTTTACGAAAAGTTTCCTTGCTTTCTCTGGGCTATTCTTAATACCATATTCGCAGTGATCACATTGCTGAACTTGTTAATTTAACAAGTTTGAGATAAAAGGCATGAATACCTTTTATCTCGCAAAACGATCGTTAGTTAATTGGATATTTCCTAAAAAATAAAGCTTTTATGGGATATCCTTTGTTTAATGATGAAGTATGGGAGTAACCTATGGTAAAAACGGCTTCAAATATGCTTAAACTTGGGACAAAAGCCCCTGAATTTAATTTGACGGATGTCACCAGCGGCAAAAAAATAAGTTTAATACAATATGCTGGTAAGAAAGCGACCGTTATCATGTTTATTTGCAACCACTGCCCTTATGTCAAATATATAAACTCTGAATTGTCTCATCTCGCGCATGAGTATATGAATGAAGATATACGCTTTATTGCCATTAACTCCAATGACGTTGAGCAATATCCCGATGATTCACCAGAAAAAATGCGCGAAACAGCTAAAATAAATAATTATCCTTTTCCATATTTATTTGATGAATCACAGGAAGTCGCTGCAGCTTATCATGCTGCCTGTACACCTGATTTTTACATCTTTGACAAGAACCTGGAATTAGTCTACCGTGGACAGTTTGATGATTCCAGGCCAGGTAATAACGTCCCCGTTACAGGACAATCCATTCGTGATGCACTTAACAGTATCCTGAACGACGAAGCAGTGGATGAACTGCAAAAACCCAGCCTGGGTTGTAATATAAAATGGAAAAAGGAATGAGGGCTTTTATGATCAAAAATTAGATGCGGTTAGCCTGATTCTCTCTTTTAAAGGTTGAGAAATCACAAAGATAAGGATAGACTTCGCTTATGTCCCGGTGGCACAGCTGGATAGCGCAGCCCCCTCCTAAGGGGCAGGTCGCAGGTTCGAATCCTGCCCGGGACGCAACTTTAAATTCGATACTTCACAACATTTTGCAGCAGAGGATATCTTAGAGAAATCATAATTCCAGCGGCGCATTCATATGATAAACGCTCCGTAGAGAATAAGCCTTATCTTTTTTCATCGATTTTATTTTTCCTATCATGAATAAATAATTCTATACCCTCAGCCTGGCTTAATGCTCTTGCACTATCAATAGCTGCCTGTTTCGTTTTGAAATAGCCGCTTGCTGCTCGGGCGTTTGTTTTTCTCACTTCCCAGCCTTTTGTCTCATGAGGAAAGACATGATAAGCTTCCATTCTTTTCTCCTTTTTAAGATCATTAATTTTACTATAGCACTTACCCTTCATAAGCCCCATCCATAGACTACACTTAAAATTATCATTGATTGCAAAAAACAAAGACAATAAATTGATTTTTCAGGTAATTTAATCAAATATGGATATAAAAGTATGGAGAACTCTATGTATACCATCGGACGTTATCTGGCAAAAAGACTTGAGGACTTGAGCATCAAAGACTATTTTGCTATCCCAGGCGATTATAATCTGGTTTTGCTGGATGAAATACTGAAAAACAAAAACTTAAGAATGATTAATTGCTGCAATGAATTGAATGCAGGCTATGCAGCGGATGGATATGCCCGTATCCATGGAGTTTCTGCCCTTTTCGTCACTTTCAGCGTCGGCAGCTTAAGTGCGATAAATGCTGTAGCCGGAGCTTATGCTGAAAATCTTCCTCTACTTCTCATTTCAGGCGGACCCAACACAAATTCTATTCAGGATGCAGAAATTTTACATCATACTTTAGGGAATGAAGACCACCTCTTTGTTCGTGATATGTATGATCGCGTAACCGCTCATTCTGTTCGTATTCATAAACCGGAGAATGCAGCCACAGAAATTGACTCCGCCATTGCGATTGCCATGCAAAAAAAGAAGCCGGTTTATATTGAAATTGCCTGTAATATTGCCGATTATTCCATTTCCAATCCAACTAAACGCGCATTTAATGCAACAAAAATAAGTGACAGCTCTTCACTGAAAGCAGCTATTAGCGATGCTGCCGCCAAATTAAATAGTGCTAACAAACCGGTTTTGATTATTGGCAGTAAAACACGCCCCTGTCAGGCTATTTCTGCTGTTAGCGATCTGAGCATTTCAACCAATTATGCGCTAGCCTCCATGCCTGATGCTAAAGGTTTTATATCAGAGCAACACAAAAATTACATTGGCATCTATTGGGGTCCGGTAAGTTCTCCAGGATGTGGTGAAATAGTGGATTCAAGTGATGCTTATTTACTGGTGGGTCCTAATGAAAATGATTACACCACGGTCGGCCATATGTGGGGAATTTTACCTGAAAAATCGATTTCGATTGCTGAGGGACAGGTCAAGATAGGTCATAATATTTATACAGAAGTGTATATGAACGACTTTCTGAGTGGTCTGCAAAAAGAGCTGAAACCGAATGACAATGCTCTTAAAGCTTATCAGCGTATCGCAGGTGAAGCACCCTTGTATCGAGAGTCCGAAGCCGATGAACAGCAAGCCGTCAGTACACGTTATCTTTTTGGCCAGATTCAAAAAATACTGAGTGATGATTATGCTTTATTGGCTGAAACAGGAGATTCCTGGTTTAACTGCATGCGCCTTAAACTTCCTGAGGGGTGTCCTTTTGAAATTCAAATGCAGTATGGTTCTATTGGCTGGTCAGTTGGCGCACTTTTAGGCATGCAGGCAGCATTAAATAATAATAAACGCGTTATCGCTTGTATCGGTGACGGTTCATTTCAAATGAGTGCTCAGGAATTATCCACCCTTATACGTTATGATTTCAAACCGATAATTTTCCTTTTGAACAATACTGCCTATACCATTGAAGTGCAAATTCATGATGGACCTTATAATGAAATTAACAACTGGCACTATGCTGAGTTAGTTGAAGTCTTTGGCAGAGAACAAAAAAACCTCAAGTCTTATGTTGTCAAAACCATTGGTGAACTGAAAAGCGCTATTGAGGAAGCGGAAAAAACACCTCATCTCTGCTTTATTGAAGTATTGTTAGATAAGGATGACTGTAATAAAAATCTTCTGGAATGGGGCTCAAGGGTTGCAAAGTACAATAGTCGCCCTCCCAGAAAATAAAAACGATATATAGGTTATCTAGCTTGCTGAATGATTTAAATTTAAGCAATATTTCTCTATACCGAACTCCCGCTCCCGAAACTTGATCCAGGCGGGAATCAATACAGGATGGTATTTTCATGGATAGGAAAGTCAATGTAGCAATCATCGGTGCTGGAACAGCTGGTCTTTCAGCTTATAAAGAAGCGAGAAAACATACTGATAATATTCTTGTTATTGACAAAGGCCCTTTGGGCTCCACTTGTGCTCGAGTAGGCTGCATGCCTTCAAAAGTCTTACTCCAAACAGCCAATTATTTTCATGACAGGCATCTGTTTGATAAACAGGGGATAAAAGGCAGCGATAAACTTAAGCTCAACATGCCCGACGTCTTAACCTATGTACGCCAAATGAGAGATCATTTCACCGAGGGAGTAATAGAATTTACAAAATCTTTAAAAGAGCAATTCATTTGTGGTGAAGCTCAATTTTTAACGCCAAACAGTTTACAAGTCAATCAAGAAAAAATTGTTGCCGACAGCGTTATTATCGCAAATGGTTCTCAAAGCGTCATTCCTGAGGAATGGATAAAATATAAAGACAAAATATTAACAAGTGAAAATATTTTTGAACAGGATGATCTTGCTAAAAACATTGCCCTGATTGGTGCAGGTAGCATTGGACTTGAGTTTGGACAATCTTTATCCCGCCTTGGCATAAACATCACTGCTTATCATGACACTTCATTCATTGGCGGTTTAACGGATCCAGATATCAATGAAGCCGCAATCAAAATATTCAAAGAGGAATTTCCAATCCACCTTAATGAAAAAGCTTCTTTAACTGAAAAAAATAAACAGTTATGTATTGCAGCCGACCAATCATTACCCATTGATCAAGTTATTGCTGCCATGGGTCGCAAATCAAATTTTGACTCCTTAAACTTGGGTGATTTGGATATTAAGTTGGATAAAACCGGAATTCCACAATATGATCCGACCACCATGCAAATACAAAAATTCCCTATTTTTATTGCAGGCGATGTGAATAAAAGCCGACCTTTACTGCATGAGGCAGCAGATGAAGGTAGAATAGCGGGTTACAATGCCGCAAACAAAACCCGATGCTTTCAACGTCGAACCCCGATTCGAATCTTATTTACAGAACCTAATATCGCTATTGTCGGTAAAGCTTATCAAGAATTAGAAGAAGAATCTTTTGTTGTAGGCGAAGTTGATTATTCAAATCAAGGTCGTGCAAAAATTATGCGCCATAATAAAGGATTGCTCCATATTTATGGTTCAAAAGAGAACGGTAAATTGCTTGGCGCAGAATTTATTGCTCCGGAAGGAGAACATTTAGCCCATTTACTAGCCTGGGCAATATATAAAAACCTGACAGCATTTGAGGTATTGCAAATGCCCTTTTATCATCCGGTCATTGAAGAAGGTATGAGAACTGCACTGAGAAATTTAACTAAAAAAGTAGAAAAACAATCCACTTCATTTGATTTAGCCATGTGTGACAGTGAAGCTATTCCTTCGCTATCATAAAACAATGGCCTCACAATTGCTCAAAAACCAAATATGGCCTTTCCCGAGTGCGACAAAAGCACTTACATCCAAAATCATACAGGCGGAGGCGGAGGACCTCGATGTCGTCCAATTAACCCAGCGATAAGAAACACAATAAATATAATAATGAACAGAAAAAACAATATCTTGGCCACACTGGCTGCAACTCCGGCAATGCCCCCAAAGCCTAATGCCGCTGCGATAATGGCTATGATAAAAAATAAAAGAGCCCACCCTAACATAATAATACTCTCCCTGATATTTCATCCTTGTTTTTAATTATAGAACATATGGATTAAACCCGACATTTCGCATTACAGTATTTATCTAGACAAATCATCGTGAAAATAGGAAACCACAAGCGTTTAGACCCATAAAAAATAATTACATCAGTGATTAGTTCTTTGACTTAAAAAGCTGAAATACCAGTATGGATAAAACTGAAGTTATAATAAAGACGGCTGCCGTGGGCAATTGATTTTCATCATGAGAAGTCGCGATGATACTACTGGAGATGGCCCCACCAGAAATTTGCATGAAGCCAAATATTGCACCGGCCGTCCCTGCGATTTTGGGAAAAGGAGTTAATGCACCTGCTGATGAGTTGGGAAAAACGAGGCTGGATCCAAACATAAAAATTAGAATAGGAATAATAATTACATACACATTTATATATCCGAGCAAATAAAAAAATAACATCAACAAGCCCGCACTGAGCTGACAGAAAAAACCAAGTCGCATCATTTGCTCAATCCCAAGCCCTGCAACCACTCGCATATTTAAAACGGCACCAGCAGCAAATCCAATACCGGAAAAAATATACAACCAACCAAACTGCACCGCATCAAGACCTATTTTATCTTGAAATACGATGGGGGCTGCTGTAATCCAGGCTATAATTCCTGCATAAGTGAATAAGGGACATAAGGAAAATCTTAAAAAGATCGGGTTCATAAGTAAGTTTCTGGCACTCAGGAAGATTATTTTGATTCTGAAATTTTCTTTATGAATATGCTTGCTGGTTTCTGGCGTGTTGAAGTAAAAAGCGCAGAGAATAATAAAACCGTACACACTGAGAAATAAAAAATTATATCTCCAGCCAGCATAATACTGAATGTAACCTCCAAGTATAGGTGCAGTAGCCAAAATAATCACTGTAGATACAGCCAGGTAGGAATTGTAAATGGCCAATGTTTCTTTTTCAAAGAGATCTCTCAGTATAGGTCGTGCCAGAGAAGTTCCTGCTCCAACACCCAGCCCCTGAAGGAATCGCCCTAAAAATAACCAGTATATGTCCGGAGAAACCCAGCAAATCAGACTACCGGCAAAATTGAAGGATAAGCCTGCTATTAAAGGAGAGCGTCTTCCAATTGCATCCGATAAAGGTCCATAGACTAACTGCGACAAGCAAAACCCAGTCATATATATGGCAATGGTAAATTGTATCCAGCTTATTTTAACTTCAAGTTTTTCTGCCATAGCCGGTAAAGACGGTAAATATAAATCTGAACTGACTTGGCCAAGCGAGGAAACCAATAGAATGACGACTAATAAACCAATATGGGAAGGGACTGGATTTTCTTTCACAATTTTTAGCAAAAAGACGCGAGTGTAGAATATCGATATAATAACAATATCATACAATTAAACAAATATATCCATAACTCACAATCTCTTCTTTAAGTCCTGATGACTGTCTTTAAATAAAATGAATAACGCTTTGTTAAATTGAAAAACAGAAGCAGCAAGGCGCATAAAATCTTACTCTTAACGTTCTATTCACAGACTTATCCACTGATTTTGTGGATAACCGTTCGCTGTCGTGATGCAATAATAGCGACGCTGGATAAAGGGATGGACTTCAATGCTTCATTTGCCAAAAACAAACTATAATGTAAATATTATAAATAAGTCTAAATACTCGTTAATCAGAAAAAAATAGATACGAGACGCTGTTTCCCAATCAAAACGGCTTAACCAATTCATTTTCGAAAGTGTAAAACTGTATGGCGCGCATTGTTATTCTTCAACATTCCCCTTATGAACCGTTAGGGATTATTATTAACACCCTCAAACAAAAAAAAATGCGTTTAAAATATGTGAATTTCCATCGAAATCCGGATCATTCAGTGAATCTGCAAGGGTATGATGGCCTCATCATTTTAGGGGGCAATATGAATCCGGATGAGTTGGAACACTATCCTCATTTAACCTTTGAAATAAAACTGATTCATCAGGCCATTGAGAAAAACATCCCGGTCTTAGGAATTTGCCTTGGGTCACAATTATTGAATTTGGCTTTGGGAGGAGAATGTTATTGCTTGGCAAAATCAGAGTTTGGATGGTCGAATATTTATAAAAAATCAAACCACCCTTTGTTTACCTCATTTCCTGAGTGTACTAAAGTTTTTCAGTGGCATCGTTATGCCTCTCGCGTTCCTAACCATACTGATGTTGTTCTTGAAAATGAGCAATGCGTTCAGGCTTTTTCCTATCAAAAAAAGCATATAGGTCTGCAGTTTCACCTCGAGGTGGATAAATATTTGATTTCTCGTTGGATGCAGCATCCGGATTATCTTACGCATTTAAAATCTCATATTGGACCAGAAGAAATCGAAACAATTCGTTCAGATACAAAAAAAGAACTGGAGAGATCAATACAAATAGGAAAAAAATTTTTTGAAGACTACAGCCTCTTGTTTGATAAGAAAAAATATGCCTTATCTTCCGGGCATGCAGGTAGACATTAATACCGTTTCCATTTAATTTTGAGTTAAATAGGTTGTAATAAAAACTTTCAAAGTTTATTTTAGGCTTGAGACTTGTTCTGCTGGGAATCAGGAGTGCCAGGATCACAATTAACTACCAGATTACTCACACAATGTTATGCATGATCAATTATAGTGCAATTATGGTTCTTTTTGGTTATTTATTATTCTTTGAAAAAAGAAAAAATTTCTTTTGCAAGAGTCGCGCTACCTCATGAAAGATTTTGGGACATCCAAGTCCCCAAAATCGACTCGCCAACGCGCGAAGTGTTTGGGCCGCGAGCGTCCTGTTTACGGCACGTTTGCTCTGAACGAGCAAAGCGTACGCCTTCACCAATGACTTAACGGCTGCAGAAAGATTTTTTTAACATCCCTTCGGGCTGTTTAAAAAAATCGCAGCCTATCGCGGACTACGCGCCTCGGCTTTCAGCCTCCCATGGCGCGCAGCGAGCGTGATTTGATTACTTGGTTTTTGCTATCCTATATATGGTACAATTGATAGCACTCCAATATAATTGTTGAATCACTGCAAATGAATGAGAAGAGGCTTCCTCAACAGGCTATTGAGCAAGTTAAAAATTATTTGATCAATTTACAACATCAGATTTGTCTTGAACTCGAAAACATAGATGGCAAGGGTCGTTTTAAAGAAGATGCCTGGCTTCGCCCAGCCGGTGGTGGAGGATGCACACGTGTTCTGGAAAATGGCGATATTTTTGAGAAAGCCGGAGTGAATTTCTCCCATGTTTCCGGTGAAAATCTACCTTCATCCGCCAGTGCGCATCGACCAGAACTTGCAGGTCGGAAATTTCAAGCAATGGGCGTTTCATTGGTTCTCCACCCCGATAATCCTTTTATTCCTACATCTCACGCTAATGTTCGTTTTTTCATCGCTGAAAAAGAAGGTGCCGATCCAATATGGTGGTTCGGTGGCGGATTCGATCTAACACCTTATTATGGCTTTGAAGAGGACTGTATACACTGGCACCAAACTGCTTCTAAAGCATGCCAACCTTTCGGTGATCATCTTTACCCCCGTTTCAAACGCTGGTGTGATGATTATTTTTTTCTTAAACATAGGCAAGAAGCCAGAGGCATCGGCGGTCTTTTTTTTGATGATTTTAATGAAGTCAGTTTTGATTACAGCTTTTCATTAACGAAAAGTATAGGCGATCATTTTCTGCAAGCCTATACTCCAATTGTTCAGCGGCGAAAATTACATTCTTTTACTGATCAACATAAGCAGTTTCAGCGCTATCGACGAGGACGATATGTTGAATTTAATCTGGTTTACGACAGAGGGACCCTGTTCGGCTTACAGTCAGGCGGTCGAACAGAATCTATTTTGATCTCGTTACCACCTGAGGTATGTTGGTCTTATCAACGGCAGCCAGAAAAAAACAGCGAAGAAGCTAAATTATATACGAATTTTTTACCTATACAGGACTGGCTTGCAAAATCGAAACTTCAGGACTAAGCGTTTGTGTGGCCGCCAGCACCCGGTAAGATCCACCATAAACTAAAAGCTACAATGGCATTAAGTATACTTAAAATTAAAAAGACCTCAGGGATGCTGAGATTCAAATAAATTAAAAACATGACTAATAATGTTCCAACCACCATAAAAAATGCATTGTAAATATTATTCGCTGCAATCGTTCGGGCGCGCGATCCTGCACGACTGAATACCTGCAGATGTGTATATAAAGGAACAACAAACAAACCGGCACTCACAGCTAACATCAATAAATCAAATGAAATTCTCCAGTGTCTAAACGAGAAAAAGAAGTTGATGATGCTATACATTGAAGTTTTTTCTTCTGTAACAGATGAAGCTAGATAAAGATCAAAGGCAAAACAAGATAAAATAAATATTGATAAAGGTACATAATATAAAGAAACCCGCCCCGATAACAATCGGTTAATCAGTAACGAGCCAATTCCAATGCCGACAGAAAACAATGCCAGAAATAAAGCAAAAACAATATTATCTGCATTTAATACGTAATGCGTATAATCAGGTAACTTGGTAAGCACAACAACACCAATTAACCAAAACCATGAAATCGTTAAGATAGGTATGAATAAATCAGATTGTTCTTTAACTTCTTTTAGCATCACAAAGGTGGCTCGCAATATATTCCAGTCTATTTTAAAATCATTTTCAGTATGTGGGGGCGCTTTAGGAATGAAAAAACTGGATGTTAAACCAGCCACTGCAGCAAAATTGGTAAGCAGAATTGCAAGATAAGTACTGCCTTTATCGGTACCTATTGCAAGTGTCCCCAATGTGGTTCCTAATAGTATGGCTAAAAATGTGCTGCTTTCAATTAAACCTGTTGCACCCAATAAAGATGACTTAGGTAAATGATCAGGTAAAATCGCATATTTTATAGGTCCAAAAAAAGACGAATGAATGCCCATGCCAGTCAGTGTAATCATTAACAGAGCAATATGTCCAAAATAAAGACCCATACCACCAATCATCATGAGTAACAACTCAAAACCCTTTAGGTAACGACTCATTTTTGCTTTATCCAATTTATCCGCAATTTGTCCAGCTGTCGCTGAAAAAAGAAAAAAAGGTAAAGTAAATAAAGCACCAGCAATAGCCTGATAACGTTCGGACTGTACCTGCGAGTGGCTCAGGTTATAGCTGATCAATGTCAACATGGCGAGTTTAAATGCATTGTCATTGAATGCGCCAAAGAATTGAGTAAGAAATAAAGGTAAAAAATGCTGCTTTCTTAAAAGATAAAAGCTTCCTTGATTCATTCATGCTCCTTAACATCCTTGCCCATCACCAAAAACATTGATGGTCAAATATCACATAACTCCGCAATAGAAAAATCATGGCAAAAAACCGGACTTTGAATTTGGATTAAGCAAAATTTGCCATTTCTGTGAGTCTATGGAAATTACAAAGATGCCATTTAATCCATTGTTAACGCTCTATTACTCAATGAGGTTATTAATTTTTCAAGATTATGTATGTGGGGTTCAGATTGAGTAATGATAGCGTTTGTCTTTTGCTCACAATAGTGTTTAATTTCTTTGTCTGGAAGAATATAAAAGGTTTTTCTGGTGATTTCATCAATAATATAAGCTGCGACTTCTTCTGCAGGACGACTATGCTTAATTAATGAAGATATTAGCTGATGTAATTTATCCTCATGTAAAGGGGCAGAGTTTGTTAGTAAAGGGGTATTTACAAAGGAAGGACAGATAACAGAAACATCCACAGGTTTATTTAATCGTTTTAAATCAAAATAAAGTGCTTCAGAAAGAGCCACTACACCATGCTTGGAAATGGCGTAGGCTGACATGTTAGATCCGCTGCATAAACCATAAATACTGGCCATGTTAATAATATGTCCACGGTGCGGTTGTTTGAACATGAGAGGAAGAAAAGCCTGGATACCATTAATAGCTCCGAAGAGATTAATATCAACGACCTTGCGTATGTGCTCATTGGTCAACTCCCAGATAGGGGCTAAATGACCACTAATGCCCGCATTATTGATCAACCAGTCAATACGTTTAAATCGTTCGTAGGTTTGCTTTGCCAAGTGCTTAAAGCTGCCTGCCTGAGTGACATCACAAACAACCCCCATTACTTTGGTGTTATATTGACGGCTTAATCTTTCAACTTGATCACAAAGGGAAGTAATAGCATTATCAGCCATAACCACATGCATATCTTTCTGTAGACATATACGCGCCATCGCAAGTCCTAAACCACTTGCAGCGCCAGTTATCACCACAACTTGATGATCCATTTCCATAAAAATATTCTACTAATCAAATAAATTTTCTTAAAAACTCTGATTTTTATCATAGTATGTTACACACCAAGGCAAAAACTGCTTTTGGGTAAAAAAACAGTCATTCCCTAGTTGAAATCAGCTATCATTTGAAAAACCAACCATACAATTCTTTAATGATTTTTCTTGTATGGACAGGAAATCAGATTAATAAGAAGATCGTAAAACAGGATAAGTCAAATTTCTAAACCTGACTTATTCATTGACTACGACAACTTCCTGCGCCTTGAAGCCTTTTGGACCTTTATCAAGGACATAGGAAACATGGTCATTTTCATGGAGAGTTTTAAAACCTACTCCCTGAATATCCTTATAATGAACAAAAATATCTTCGCCTTGTTCATTAACAATAAACCCAAATCCCTTTTTCTCATTAAACCACTTAACATGGCCAGTTTCACGTTGCGACATTACGCTTTTCCCCTTTCAAACTAAAATATTCCTTTTTTCTGCTCAAAGTTAGCTACTTGGCAGATAAATCTTCCAGAGATATCAGCAAATACAATTCCGATATATCTCTGTAAACACCGACCCAACATGATATCCAAAATTAGAATATATGTCAGTTACTTGATTAAAGTAGAACATTGCCGAATTTTCGTCAAGCTGTAGATCTTACAAAGCTAAAATATTATTTACTCATATTAAGCAATTTCTTCGATTTTTTATTTTTTATTAACAGCAAAACCTGCCTGTTTTAATAGATTGGATTTCACAACACAAACAATTTATTCAGCTAATATAAACGTAAAAACACTCAAGAAATAAAAAGCATATGGAGTAATAGGGTAATCCTCCCACAAAATAGTTGATGCCAAAAGTAGAATTTTCTCGTAATGTATATGCAAGGAGATTCTGCATGAAGAAATCAAAATCTAGTGGCAGCCAAATCCTGTCGATATTGAAGCAAGATATCAGAAGAAGCATTAGGAGCTGTACCATGGTCAACAGGAAGATATAAATCAAAATAGCTTGAGCTTTCAGGAAGTTTTTCAATCTCGGTTAAAAATTTTTTTATGTATTTCTTCTTTATCAAAATCCATTATTGTTTCCGTTTCAATAAAAGGAATTTGGAAGATAATATAATGAGTTTACCTCGTCAAATTGATCTGGTTGATTTAATCCCGATTATTATAAGCATTAATACTACAATAAGCCCTAAGAAATCTTTCAATTGGTTATGAATGTTTTTAAAATCATTCACTCATAAATAATTATTTTATTGGGAATTAAATATGTTATATTCAAAAGAAGATTTTATACGCCTAGCTTTGCATTATCAGGTATTAAAATTCGGTGAGTTTACTTTAAAATCAGGACGAGTCAGTCCTTATTTCTTTAATGCCGGTTTATTTTATCACGGTGAAGCGCTTCATAAATTAGGCAAGTTTTATGCCAATGTACTTTTAGAAAATCATG
The DNA here is from genome assembly GCF_004571175.1 of Legionella israelensis. Classification (NCBI taxonomy): domain Bacteria; kingdom Pseudomonadati; phylum Pseudomonadota; class Gammaproteobacteria; order Legionellales; family Legionellaceae; genus Legionella; species Legionella israelensis. The sequence continues at coordinate 3,126,663 of NZ_CP038273.1, read as the reverse complement.
TAAAATTTGATCACTTATTTGGACCAGCGTATAAAGGCCTTCCTCTGGCGACCGCCACCTCCATAGCTCTTGCTGAATTTGGCAAACCATCTACTGTGACTTTTAATCGAAAAGAAATGAAAACTCATGGAGAGGGTGGCCAATTAATTGGTTCACCATTACACGGCCGAACCATTATTATTGATGATGTTATTACGGCAGGTACGGCCTTTAGAGAAGCCCAGTCTCTCATTAACGCAAATGGAGGAAAATTGACGGGGGTGGTTATTGCTTTAGACCGCTGTGAACGAGGAATATCAAATGAATCAGCTATTGCAGAAATCAAACAGCAAGGTATTGAAGTTTATTCAATCATTACACTTTTTGATTTAATTGAGTATTTAAGAGCAAACAAGTTGAATCAAGAGGTCGACAAGCTTATGACTTATCAGGAAAAATATGGTGTTTAACCGCTTTTTTTTATAAGATAAACTTTAGTCTGTTGGGATAAATATCTCCTCTGTAAGAGAAAACTATGCGGCAAATAAAAAAAATATGTTCTGTTGTTTTGTTATCGAGTTGTTTTAGCCAAGCATCCCTCAGCCAGAATGGACCTTGGTTCACTGGCCCACTTCTTGCTCCTGCAGGTCATATCATTCCAACAGGACACACTAATGTGGAGATATACGGAATTCACACTGAGAATGATGGCATATTTAACCGACATGGAAAACTAATCCATACACCGACTAATAGCAGCACCATATTAAACCCTTTGCTTTCTCATGGGCTATCGGATTATGTCGATATTCAAATCAGCGTACCTTATACCTATAATTCCAATTTAGGTGAACACAGTAATGGATTTACTGACAATTCTGTTATTTTAGGGTTTCAGTTACTTGAACAAAAAAATTCTCGCTGGCGTCCTGATTTGAGGGTTAGCCTCAATGAGATTTTACCGGCAGGGAAATATGATCAACTAAATCCCGGAAGAAACGGTACCGATGCCAAAGGATTAGGCAGTTACCAAACTTCAATCGGCTTTCATTTTCAGCACCTTCTTCCTGTTTTTAAAACCCATTATTTGCGAACGAGATTAAGTCTCAATCATATTTATGCAAGTAAAGTGAAGATTCATGGACTCAGTACCTATGGAGGAGCAGTTAATACGAATGGTCGAATACGACCTGGTAATTTTTCAAGCATTGATCTTGCTGGAGAATTTACTTTGACTCAACATTGGGTGGCTGTTATGGAAGGGTTTGCTGCATATAGGCAAGGTACGCAATTTAAAGGCTTCAGAGGTACTACTGCCACAGGAATGCCAGCTTCAATCGGACACGGTACAGTTCAGTTTATTTCTTTGGCTCCAGCCATTGAATATAATTTTAATGCTAATTATGGAATCATTGCAGGTGTCTGGTTTGATCTGAAGGGGAAAGAGACAGTCAAGTTTGTTTCACCCATGGTGGCTTTCAATGCCTTTTGGTAAATAAATAATTGTGGTCCACACTCTTAAGTACTAGCTTTATTATCCGTAAGAGATCAACTCCTGCCTTGAAATAAGTATACTTTATACATCTTGAACAAAAATAAGGATTATAAATGCTCACATAGCTATCTAAGCTGGGTTTTTTTCAGTCTTACTGTTAGAGAAATCTTCAACATGGAGGCGATTTATTATACTATGAAGGGATGGGCCTTTCGGCCCAGTTAAATCTTGTTATGCAGGGACAACTTCTACCTGTAAGTTTGCAATAACATCACTGTGAACATGGATTTCAACCATATAATTGCCAATAGAATGGAATGGCCCTTCTGGCAAAATTACCTCTCGTTTGTTTATTTCTATATTCTTTTCTTTTAAAGCCGTGGTAATTTCACTTACTCCGACAGAACCATATAATTTTCCTTCCTCACTTGCCATAGCCGAAATAACAACCGTTGTATCATTTATTTTGGCAGCGCGTTGTTCAGCTTTTGCTAAATCCTGTTGAGCCTTTTTCTCTAACTCAGCGCGTCGTTTTTCAAACTGCTCAATATTTTCAGTAGTGGCAAACACCGCTTTATGCTGTGGGATAAGGTAATTACGTCCATAACCCGCTTTTACTGAAACTTTATCACCTAAATTTCCTAAGTTTCGAATTTTTTCCAATAAGATGACTTCCATCTGATAACCCCTTATGCTAATTCTCGCTTTTTAGCGAGTAAATATACTCTAAAATTAAAAATACTATCTAATAACCCAAAGATGATATAAACAGGAAATATAATAATGGGCTTAACCAATAAAGATAAACTCATTAAAATAGCAGCTCCCTTGATTTTTTTTTGTGACAGTACAACATAAGCCAGAACGGCTCCTGCAACCAGAAAATACAGCAATACCAATGGCAATAAGTCTATGGCAACCAATACCTTGCTATAAGCCGCTGGGAATAACAGCAATAATAAGACTAAAGCGAATTTTCCACTGCGAAATCCAAAGACTTCTTTCTTAAAACCACCTGGATTGTAGCATTTTGCCTGCATCCATCGAGCACATAACAATGATAAAACGGTTGATAACAGCACACTAACCATTTGAGCACTAAACAATAAATGTGCCATGATGTTTTGATCAATTTTTTTGCCATACTCGCCAAAAACAAACATTCCGTCAAAATCCTGATACTCCGTCAGCAAAGATTTTAGCAGCATAAATTGCTCATTGATCAATTCAGGAGCAAAAACTTGTATTAGGCCCACAGTCAGAAGCGACTGAAAAAACAATGAACCCAAGCTATAACGCCAACTAGCCGTACACCTTAATACATAAGCTGCAATAAAAGCCGGAACAAAATTGATAAGCGTGCTGTAAAAAACAGCCTGTACAGGAGCTAAAAGCATCATTACCGTAAGATTTACTATCATCGCAAGCAGTAATGCCTGTATGCCCTCCTTCTCACCTTTTCTCAATGTAATCAAAGCAATGAATGCTACAGCCAACCAAGTTGCAAAAGGTATAAGTGTAAAAAAGGAAATAGCCAAATAGGCATATGGCTTATTTTCCAACAACATTTTACATTGTCTAGCTAAAAAACCAGTTGCAGGATTCATTTTGATTTAATTTTTACTTGTGACTGTCGCAATAAGGCAATAAACCAATAAATCTGGCTCTTTTAATGGCTTTTGCCAACTGACGCTGATATCGAGTCTTTGTGCCAGTAATTCGGCTGGGAACAATTTTACCCGTTTCAGTAATGTAGTTCTTGAGCAAATTAATATCTTTATAATCAATTTCAATGCTGTCCTCAGCACCGAGACGAGACATTTTTTTACGACGAAAATAGGCTGACATAATTATTCCCCTTAAGCTGCTCGAGTGTCTTTATCTTTTTTCATTAACACAGATTCAGTGGTAATGGCTTCTTTTTGATTTGTGATTAAATACCTTATCACTGCATCATTGAACTTAAATGTCGTTTTCAGCTCATTTAAGGTGTCCAGATTACACTCAATATTTAATAAAATATAATGTGCTTTGTGAACATCATTAATGGGATACGCCAATTGTCTTCGACCCAGATCTTCCTTACGATGTATCACTCCGTTTTGCTTAGTGATGATCCCCTCATAACGCTCAATCATTGCTGGCACCTGTTCACTTTGATCCGGGTGCACAAGAAACATAATTTCATAATGTCTCATCATTTCTCCTTATGGATAAAGCCTTCCGCAATATGAACGGTAAGGCAAGGTTTAAAAAACGAACAATGGTAACCGATTCTTCATCAGAAAACAACTCAGTTTCTTCTGAATCAGATGTTCCCTATCTCCTTAAGTGTGGGAATAAAATAACATCACGTATAGAAGCGGAATTGGTAAAAATCATCACAAGCCTGTCAATACCCACGCCTTCACCGGCCGTTGGAGGCATTCCATATTCAAGCGCTTCAATATAGTCACTGTCAAAATGCATGGCTTCAAAATCACCGGCATTTTTTTCTTCTACCTGCTTCAGGAACCGTTCAGCCTGATCCTCAGCATCATTCAACTCCGAGAACCCGTTGGCAATTTCACGTCCAGCAATAAAAAATTCAAACCGATCCGTCACTTCCGGATTGGCATCATTTCGTCTGGCTAAGGGGGACACTTCAGTAGGATAGGCGGTGATGAAGGTAGGTTGAATAAGCAAATGTTCAACCGTTTCTTCAAAAATAATCATCTGTAGCTTACCCAAACCATCCCGTTCTTTATATTCAAGATCGAATTTATCCAATACAGAGCGACAACCTTCAATGGTTTCTAATTGTAAAGAGTTAATATCAGAACGATAATGTATTATCGCCTCTTTAACTGTCATACGCGGAAATGGTTTTGAAAAGTCCAGGATCTCTCCTTGATATTCAATCTTTCTTGTACCTAAAACTTTATCGCACAGATAATGCAATAGTTCTTCAGTCAAATCCATCAGATCATTGTAATCAGCATAAGCCTGATAAAACTCCGCCATGGTAAACTCAGGGTTATGGCGAGTAGAAATGCCTTCATTGCGAAAATTTCGGTTAATTTCATATACACGTTCAAAACCGCCCACCACCAATCGTTTCAAATACAATTCAGGAGCAATACGCAAAAACATTTGCATATCAAGTGTATTATGGTGAGTAACAAAAGGACGAGCAATGGCCCCACCAGGAATAGGATGCATCATAGGTGTTTCCACTTCCAGAAACTGATGTTTATCCATAAATTTTCTGAAAGCCTGAATTAAACGTGAGCGAATTAAAAAGGTATTGCGTGTTTCTTCATTAGCAATCAGATCCACATAACGCTTACGGTACCGCATTTCCTGATCCGCAAGACCATGAAACTTATCTGGTAAAGGCTTTAAGGATTTGGTCAACAGTTCAATGTGATGGGCATGAACAGTAAGCTCACCAGTATTGGTTTTAAATAAAGTCCCTTGAACACCCACAATATCGCCTATATCCCAATGCTTAAATTGTTCATATAATTCGGGAATATCATTCTGACGAACATAAATTTGAATTCGTTCGCTTACATCTTGAATATGAAAAAAACTTGCCTTCCCCATGATTCGCCTTAACACAATACGGCCGGCTACTACTGTTTTAACCTGTTTTTCAGACAAGCTATCTTTCTCTTCTTCACCGTATTTTTCAATTAAATCCAAAGCGTAATTCTTACGGCGAAACTGATTAGGAAACCTAAAGCCCTGTGTACGCAAATCGGCCAGTTTTTTCTTGCGGACCTGATATACTTCACTTTCATCTAAATGCTCTTCTGTCATACTTCTCCTACTCCTGCCTTTAAACTGGCTTCAATAAACTGATCCAGCTCCCCGTCTAAAACAGCCTGGGTATTACTGGTTTCCACACCCGTGCGTAAATCTTTAATTCGAGACTGATCCAGAACATAGGAGCGAATTTGTGATCCCCAGCCAATATCTGATTTATTAGCTTCCAATGCTTGTTGTTCAGCATTTTTTCTTTGCACTTCAATTTCATATAATTTAGCGCGCAACTGCTTCATGGCCTGATCTTTATTTTTATGCTGGCTTCGATCTGTTTGACATTGCACAACGACACCGCTTGGAAGATGTGTGATCCTTACGGCCGAATCTGTACGGTTAACGTGCTGTCCACCAGCGCCTGATGCCCGATAGGTATCAATACGCAAATCAGCCGGGTTGATTTCGATATCAATATCATCATCTACTTCAGGTGAGACAAATACGGCCGCAAAAGAAGTATGACGCCTGTTGCCAGAATCAAAGGGTGATTTGCGCACCAGTCGATGGACACCCGTCTCGGTTCTCAACCAACCATAAGCATATTCACCGCTAAAATGAATTGTGGCGCTTTTAATGCCGGCCACCTCTCCTGCGGAACATTCTATCAGCTCTGTGGTAAAATTGTGTTGCTCACCCCAACGTAAATACATTCTTAATAACATTTCAGCCCAATCCTGAGCTTCTGTTCCGCCAGAACCTGCCTGGATATCAAGATAAGCATTGGAAATATCCATCTTACCTGAAAACATTCGACGAAACTCAAATCCTGCAACCTGTTGTTCGATGCCGCTTAATTCCGAAGCAATATCAGCAATTGTACTTTCATCATTTTCCCCGCGAGCCAATTCAAACAATTCGGTTAAGTCATCAATAGATTGAGTTAAACCCTCTAAAGAATGCACAACCGATTCCAATTGAACCCGTTCACGCCCTAAGGCCTGTGCCTGCTCCGGATGATTCCAGACCTCCGGAGATTCCAGTTCTCGGCTCACTTCTTCTAATCTTTCCTTCTTCTGATCAAAGTTAAAGATACCCCCTTAACGCTTTGATACGCTTATCTAAATCATTCAAACTGAAGTTAATCTGATTAATTTCCAACATATAATACCATCCTCATTCATCATTAAGGCCATATTCTACAGCGAATGAATAAGCCTGACCACAAATGTATTTAATGTATACAGTATGTGTTATAATTATTTTTTTATCTTTTAAATATAGAAAATGCTTGAAACAATTCATACTTTTCTCAGCCATTTAGTGGTTAGCTTTGATCAGATTCTTGTAGATAAATCAAGCTATTTGAATTTCATTCAAGTATATACAACATCGAATCCATTCGAAAAAAATTATCTAATAAGTAAACTCCATCACTCAACCACAATACCCATTATTGAGCTTAAAACTCTTTTTTCTTTGTCCTTTCCTGAATCAAGAGACAATGAAGCTATTAACAAATTAAGCATTCAATTAACAGAAACTCTAATACCCCAAGTAAAACGCTTTAAAAGGCGAGCTCATGCGATATTGCCGAAAATAGATGAGCTTTCACTCTCTGACAACGAATGGCTTCTTTTGACCTGCCAGTTTCAGTCTCATAAAAGAAAATTTTTAAGTTCTGCTTATTTGATAGAACAAATAAGCCAATTAAGAAATATCGACTACGATCAACTAATTATAGAGTTAAAAAAGGAACTGCCACACCGCAGAGCACGAAAAATCACTAAAAATGAGTCAACAAATGACTCAAAACTTCGCCCCAAAAAACGTCGGAAAATCAATGACGATGAACCTAATTGGTTCGTTATGGATTCAGAAACTGATTGCTCTCCCGCTCTCTCTATTCTATTGCAGGAAAAAGGAGTCCGTCAACGGCCTCTTACCCCTGCTACTCCGGTTAAAGGATATTCTAAAGTCTGTAAAACCCCCGAGAAAGGTACTCGTCATTATTGTCTATATGAAAGCAAAGTGAGTTTATTTAAACCTTTGACACCTATCAAAAGTAAAAAAAATCCTAAGGGAATGCTGGATACCAGTTTGAGTAAAAAGTCCAAAATATACAGAGAGTTGCCTATACTGGATTATGAGCGTCCACATCCCATTCATTTTAAAGCAACAAAAACGTCCATTGAAGCCTGTCAGGGGAAAAAAAGGCGTATTAGTCAGAAACAGTTAACACATGCTTCCTGCAGAGAAGTGTTCATTGCCCACGGTGATGATTTTGCTATTGAAATGAGTGGAAACAAATTTCACTGGTCACATTTAATAGCTTATTTTCTAGGAGGAGAACAAAACAAGAAAAATATAGTACCTGCAACTGCTGCTTCCAACTACAATACCCTGGAACTGGTCGAGGAATTTGTAGCAGAAAAATTACGTAACGAAGAGTGCAAGTCAATAGATATTGTTGCCAGTCCAGTATGGACAAATGAAGAATCATTAATTCCTGACGAGCTTGTTTTCAATTTAAGTTGGAAAGAGTCCAACGAGCTTGGAGAAATTCTAAATAAAGAAGAAACCATTTATATTAATCCTCGCTCTCACACGCGAATTACTTCCACAATGCGTCAGAGTATAGAGCTTATTCGAACATTTGATGAATCCATGGAAGAATTTACCTTTAAGAGATAATACCCTGTCATTGAGTCAAAAGTCAGGAATTTTTTGCGGATAACGACCTTGAATGCCGCGATAAAAATCAAGAACTTGCGGGAAATCTTCATTAATATCGCCGGTAGGCCAAAAGGGCTCATTGATAATGATTTCTTTTTTAGCATAATCAAAGCCAACCATCACAATAGGTATCTTTGCTTTATTGGCGATATGATAAAAACCTGTTTTCCAGCGCTTGACAGGGCTGCGTGTGCCTTCGGGGGTAATTCCCAATACAAATTTCTCTTTTTGTTCAAATAATTGTACGGCCTGCTCAACTAAATCTTGTGATTTGCTTCGATCCACAGGTATGCCACCCATAGCTTTTAAAAAAAGATTTAAAGGAAAAAAGAAAAGTTGTTTTTTGGCTAAGAAATGAAACCGATCCCCAACAGCAAACTGAGCGGTCAATCCTACCAGCAAATCCCAGTTGCTGGTATGGGGAGCTACAATAAGAATATATTTATTTAACAAAGGTAATTTTCCCTGAATTTTCCAACCGAACAGATGCAATAACATCTGGCTTAATTTTTGCATTCTTCTTCCTAAAACTATTTGTAAAAATACATTTTTCCTAGAGCGCCGAATGATTTAAATATGTATAAGTTAAATTTGATTATTGATGAATCAAAAATATTAACTTCGTCTCTAGGACCTGTTGCCATTTCGTTTTCATGATATCGCTCAAATGCCTCCGTGCCGCGGTTTATCCGCAGCATCCATGAGATTATGGACCGCGGGCAAGTCGCGGTAAGTAGAGACTATAGAGCAATTGTCAACAGGTCTAAAAATGTTCGGCACTTCCTTTTTCCCAATGCACTCTGTAACAGTCAGGTATGTTATCAGTAAGTAACTGCCCTGGCTCCAGATATACATAAATTTCATTGAAAGCCTTTACACAGTCAGTGCTGACACGACGCATTATATAATTGGGCTGGAGTTCTGTCGGGTTAGTCAGTCCCATGGCCCCTACAATTTCTAAAAAACTTTTCATGGTATTATGATGAAAATTGGCGGCACGAAATTTTTTCTCATCGATCACCAATCCACGTTGCAGGCGTTTATTTTGTGTCGCCACTCCTGTGGGACAGGTATTGGCATTGCATTGCTTGGATTGAATACAACCTACTGCCAGCATCATTGCACGGGCAGCGTTACACATATCTGCACCTATTGCAATCTTTTCTACCATATCAAAGCCGGTTGATACCTTACCGCTGGCAATAACTCTAATTTTATCACGAACATTAATACCCACGAGAGCATTATGAACAAAAACCAATGCTGATTCCAATGGAACGCCAATATGATTGGTAAATTCCAAAGGCGCAGCTCCCGTTCCTCCCTCAGCGCCATCCACAGTAATAAAGTCCGGTAAAATATTGGTTTCCACCATTGCTTTGCAAATACTCATAAACTCGGATCGCCTTCCCAGGCACAATTTAAAACCTACTGGTTTACCCCCAGACAAATCACGCAATCGCTGCACAAATTCCAATAAACCTTTTGGTGTGCTAAAAGTTGAGTGCGCAGGAGGAGAAATCACATCATAGCCTATGGGAACTTTCCGTACCCTGGCAATTTCATCTGTCAGTTTAACGGCTGGTAAAATACCGCCATGAGAAGGTTTGGCGCCCTGAGAGATTTTAATCTCTATCATTTTAACTTCTTCCCTACAGGCTTCAATTTTAAACTCTTCTTCACTGAAATTGCCATTTTCATCCCGACAACCAAAATAGGCTGTACCGATCTGAAAAATAACATCGCCGCCTTGCAAATGATAAGGACTTAACCCCCCCTCACCGGTGTTATGAGCAAAGTTGCCAATTTTAGCTGCTTTATTTAAAGCCATAATGGCGTTAGGGGATAAAGAACCAAAACTCATAGCAGAAATATTTAATCTGGAAGCGCTGTAAGGCTTCTTACAATCAGAACCACCGACTGTAATACGAGGCATAACCTCAGATACGTGTTTTGGAGCGAGGGAATGCAAAACCCAGGTATAACCCACCGCTAAAATATCTAAGTCAGTACCAAAAGGAATCGTATCGCGAACAGATTTTGCCCGCTGATAAATCAATGATCGTTTTTCACGATTATAAGGTCGTTCTTCTTCATCATTGGCAATAAAATATTGCTGAATCTCTGGACGAAAAAACTCCAAAAGAAAACGTATATGCCCAAGTACAGGAAAATTACGTAAGATGGTGTGTTTTTTCTGCATCACATCATAAATTCCGACAACAGCCAATGGAATAGCCAAAGCCAGAAACCAAATGGCATCATGTAACATCACCAGAATTAAAAATATAGCTAATAAAACTATCCCAAAGCCAATATACCATTGACGGTGCATGATATTCTTCCAAATAAAAATGAGTTTACCAGGATGTTAGACTCTCTCTGCATGTAAATTTGAATTTTTATAACGAATTGCATGAACTACAAAGAATAAGTACCTCTGAATCGCCACAGGGATTGTAAGTCAAGCATCAGGCAATATATAACTAACTCATATTACGCAGCTTCGTCTTTTTTGCCTCTTGGACGCATTTTGGAATTTCAAATGCTCATTTACTCTATGTAAACTGCGTTTTAAAATTCCAAAATGCGTCCAAATCTTCTAAAAAATACTGTGCCGCGTAACATGAGTAATTAAAAAAGATATATGCCATATATAATAATTTAGCAACTGTGATTGATAAGTCAATGAAAATTCAACGAGATATATCAGGAATAGCCCAAAAAACCTGGTGTCTAGGCAACATTAATATTGACAGGCACTAGTCAGGAAATCTCGATTTAATCCGCAGTATTGCTTGAGTATGAATTTGCGACACTCTGGATTCGCTCACGTCAAGAATTTCGCCAATTTCTTTTAGATTTAAATCATGTTCATAATACAAAGACAAAACCAAACCTTCTTTAGGGGGCAGGCCAGCTATAATCTGAGCTAATTGACTTTTAATGTCATTCCTCAAAACATTCAGGAAGGGTTCTGTAGAATCAAGGTCCGTTTCTGTTTTTATAGCTTCGTCCGTAACTCCCAGTTCCTCAAAGCCATAGACATGACTGCCAACTGAATCTTGTAACATATTATGATATTCATCTAGACTGATGCCAAGCTCCTCAGCTACTTCTGTATCTTTGGCATCGCGGCCAAGTCGATTTTCTATTTGTTTAACTGCTTCGGAAATCATACGAGCATTACGATACACTGAACGTGGCACCCAATCGTTTCGCCTGACCTCATCAATCATCTGACCGCGTATACGGATACTTGCATAGGTCTCGAAAGACGCGCCCTTAGTAGCATCATAATTTTTTGCCGCTTCAAGTAAACCCAACATTCCAGCCTGGATTAAATCATCCAGAAGAATCGATTGAGGCAATCGTCCCAGCAAATGGTAAGCTATGCGTTTCACCAGTAAAGCATGATGCTTTACAAGAGACTCCTGAGTTTGTTGTTTTATTTTATATGCTGCCAAAGCATCCACGACCCTCTCCTTAGCTCCGTGCTTTTTTCACTCGTATCACACAGCTGTATCTTTGGGCGCATTTTGGAATTTTAAATGCTCATTACTCCATGTAAACTGCGCTTTAAACTCCAAAATGCATCCATGCCAGCTAAAAAATACTGCTTAATATGAGTTTTTCAGCAAATCATCTCAAAAGCCATTAAAAATGAAAAAAATGAAGTTTCTTCATTTAAAAAACGCGCAGTTATCATTTTTATATTTTAATTTTAGACGACTTTTCAGATTCTGGGTACTTGCTAATTTCGCGCCAGTTCAGCACATAAATAATACCGTTTTCTTACATCAAACTCATTTACTGGCTACAAGCCTATCCAGAAAGAAGCGAGTGTTTCCACCCAAAGTGACCTGGAGCGGCCAGGCTTCAACCGCATCGGCCAGATCCCTTAAAGCTGAGGAAGCTGCGGAATCTGGATAAGCCAGTAATATAGGCTCTTGTTTTTTAATGGCCTCATGAACTCGCTCATCAAAAGGTATTGAGCCTAAATAGTTCAGCTTTACCTCAAGAAATTGCTCGCATACATCATATAACCTGTTATACAAATGATATGCATCTCTTTCCTGCCGTACCATATTGGCCAATATATGAAAGTGCGTCACCCCGTAATACTTACTCAATACTTTCATTAAAGCATACGCATCAGTCAGAGACGTCGGTTCATCGCAAAGCACGATGATAACTTCCTGAGAAGAACGAGTGAAACTTAAAACAGTATCAGATATACCTGCAGCGGTATCAATGATCATGTAATCCAAATCATCCATCAACTCATTAAAGGCATCAATAATACCGGCATGCTCAGAAGGACTTAAACGTGTCATGGCCGCTGTGCCTGAGGCTGCCGGTATAACGCTGATGTTCGCAGGCCCTGGTAAAATAATTTCACTTAAGTGGCATTTTCCTTCTATGACGTGGGACAGATTATACTTGCTATGCAAGCCAAGCATGATATCCACGTTAGCAAGGCCTAAATCTGCATCCAGCAACAACACAGCTTTTTTCTTCTGTGCCAATGCAATTGCCAGGTTCACCGATACATTCGTTTTTCCAACGCCTCCTTTCCCTGCGGTTACAGCTATCACCATAACCGGCTTAGTTTGGACAAAACGGCTATATTCATTATCCTGGGTATTTATTTTTTGATCTTTTGGCATAAAAAATATCTCTGTCCTTATGATTGCTAATCTTTTATCTGCTCAGCTTTCTGCCTAATATATTTTAGAAGTACGCTTGGTGTCCCATCTGTCAACAAAAGCTCACCATAAGCAAATAAAACACCATTAACCAAGACATGCACAGGTTTATTGAACAATTCATCAAGTTTAACTACATCACCTTGATCTAATTGTAAAATATCCTGCATCCTCATCTCAGTACCTGCTGCTTTGATCGTAATGGGAACAGAACTTTTCGACAGCCATTCCTGTTTTTTTACATCTTTGCCAGATATTTTTTTTTGAAATGAATTTCTATATTTTTCTGGCTTTTTATTTTCCTTAACTGAAAAATTATTTGACTTTACTGGGCGAAGTAAAGCATCAATTTCATCCTGGGTGAGTATATCTTTGCTATTCATGGTTGATTTTTATTCCAACATTTAACATACTTTTTTTGATGCAAATGACATGCCAGATCTGAGATAAACTTACCCCTGAAATTATATGGACTGGTTAAGTATTGATTTATTAGCTTATGTTACGCAGCTTCGTCTTTTTTGTATCTTTGGACGCATTTTGGAATTTCAAATGCTCATTTACTCCATCCATGTAAACTGCGCTTTAAAATTCCAAAATGCGTCCAAGTCTTCTAAAAAATACTGTGCTGCGTAACATAAGTTATTGAGTCAAATTATTGACGTCAAGTTGGCCGCCAAATTTTTCCCGGCATTTGTCCTTAGCCATTTTTCTACATTTATCAGGACAATCCCGCTCTTCCGACGTCAGACATACTGAGGAAATACAATTATCCTGATATTGTTCAACACAAATCGTTTCATCATATTGCTCTGCTCCTAATATCGTTGTGGGAAGATTTGCAGCGTAAATAGTAGCAGTGAATAGCATTAGAACTGAAAAAAACACTAAGGGGCTAATAAAAAGAGTCATTTTGCTCTCCTTGTAAATTTATCCATATTACTAGCAGTATAGCCAAAGAATATGGCAGAATCTCAATCTTTAATCATTTTAAAGGACTGAAATGCGTAGCCAGAAACGCAGTTTCACAAGCTTTAGCAAGGCAACTCAATCACAAGGCCGAGGCCTCAGACCAGAAAGAGAAGATCAACTTGAGTCATGTTTTGACAAGAGAAGTGAGCATGGTTTTTTAGCCCGAGGCCAAGGCTTAAGTTATAATGATTGTTGCTTAAATAATCAGGGTTATCTTATAGAAACCAACCGCTTAAATCACTTTTTAAGTTTTGACACCGACACAGGGCTTGTCGTTTGTCAAGCTGCTGTCAGTTTTGCTGATTTATTTTCACTCCATCCTGGATTTATTCCCCCAGTTATTCCCGGAACAGTGCACGTAACTCTTGCAGGCGGCATAGCTAATGATGTTCATGGTAAAAATAATCCAGTTGCCGGTTGCTTTTCGGATCATGTAGAGTGGTTTAACCTTCAAACCGGCCATCAATCAAGACGTTGCAGTCGTGAAGAAAATTCTGAATTATTCTTTGCCACCATCGCAGGACTCGGATTAACAGGTATCATTACTCGCATCGGCGTAAAATTACGTCCTGGCTCACAATATGTGAATGTAAATAAAACCTCTTTTACCGAGCTTCCTTTCCTTCTTGAGCAAATGATAGAAGATAAAACACGGGTGGATTATCAGGCTGCGTGGGTTGATTTACTCAATACACCGCGTGCTTTGCTTTTCCAGGCTCAGGAAACACAGGATACATGCGAAGATAAGTTTAAAACCTTTTCCCTGCCCAAACTGCCGGTTCGACTTATCTACCCTTGGTTTATGAAACAATTCAACTGCTGGTATTTCAAAAGAAAAATCAAAAGAACATGCCAGACAGTAATTGAATACAATAATCCTCTTGATAAAATCAAACACTGGAACAGACTTTACGGTCAAAAAGGGTTTATTCAATTTCAAGGTGTATTTGATGAAAAAGATGCCTATAAAACCATCCAGCATCTATTGGAAATTATCCGTACCCATAAAGCCACCCCTACCCTTGCAGTTTTAAAATTACTGGATCGCCATGGCTCTGGACTATTATCCTTTTGTCAGCCTGGATTTACTTTGGCGATTGATTTCATTCATGATCAGTCAGCCAGAAATGCCATAACAGCGATGAATCAATTTTTATGCGATACTGGTGGAAAGGTTTATCTAGCTAAGGATTTATTATTAAATCCGGAGCAATTTCAACACATGTATCCGAAACATGAAGAGTTTTCCAACATTCTGAAAGAATATCGAAGTCCCATGCAATCCGATCTGGGAAGGCGTTTGGGAATTTTAAAGTGAGCCACCATAATGAAAAAACGTCAATGGATTATACTTGGAGCTACTTCTATTATTGCACAGAAGTTTGCTCATATTGCCGCACAGGAAAAACAGGCACTTCTTCTCATTGGTCGCAAGGAAAACCAATTGCAGATCATTGCCTCTGACATTCAATTACGTTACAAGATTCCTTGTGATATTTTAGTTCTTGATTTAAGCTCGGATATCGATCTTTTGCTTCACCTTTTGGAGAATGGCAAAAAAGAGTTTGATTTATTCATAGCTCATAGTGAAATAGATAATAACGATAATTTGACACCTGCCATCATTGAGCGAATGTTGAAAACCAATGTTTTAAGTACCTGTCAAATTATCCATAGTTATCTTAGTCGCCGTCAAAAAAAACACCGATTAATTTTTCTCAGCTCTGTAGCTGCTCATCGAGGTCGTATGAAAAACAGCCTCTATGGGGGAAGTAAAGCTGCGATAGAAGTCTATTTGGAAGGACTGCAACAGGGGGCAAAACCAAATCAATTCATCACCATTATCAGACTTGGGTTTATTGATACCCGACAAACCTATGGTCAGAAAGGTGTTTTTTATGCGGCAAAACCTGAAAATTGCGCAAAGGCTTGCTGGAAGGCCATGAATGCAGGCAAGAAATTCATTTATTATCCTCATTTCTGGCGGCTAATTATGACCATTATAGGAGGTCTTCCATTCTTTCTTTACCAAAGAATGAGAAAAATATGAATCGCAAGTGCTCAGGACTGAGCACTTGCCCCTTACCAATAAATAGCCCATACAAAGATCTTACCTATCCTATCTGCCTATCGAAAAATTTTTATTGTAGGGAATACAGGTTTAATTAAACCAAAAAATTGCAAAATATACACAATTAAAAGAATAACAACCAATATATTTAACAAACTTTTTATTGCCGGCGGCATCGGAATATAGGCATTAATCAACCACATCACGACCCCCACAATAACGATCAAGGCGATCAAATTAAGTAATTCAGCCATAGTTCGCTCCTTTTTAATGATCCGTCATTAAAAGCATAGCATTATAACTGTATAAAAATATAAACAACTGGAAACCAAAGCATTTTATCGAGACAAACCATTCAATGAGACGTCGCAATTTCCTAAAATTAGCAGCAAAGAGGCTATCATGAAAACAGCACTCAAACTTTCTGTTTTC
Source organism: Legionella israelensis (assembly GCF_004571175.1). Lineage (NCBI taxonomy): Bacteria > Pseudomonadati > Pseudomonadota > Gammaproteobacteria > Legionellales > Legionellaceae > Legionella > Legionella israelensis. The sequence goes on along the minus strand of NZ_CP038273.1, from coordinate 3,110,525 downwards.
CTTTAACCATGGATTTTATCTGTGCAAGTCGTATCTCAAGATCCTCAGGAACAGGTCCCCCTCCCTGCGCCATATCATCGCGCCCCCCGCCTTTACCGCAAAGATGTCTGACGAAATGAGCAGCGCTCGGCACCTGTCCCAAAACAGCTTTATTAATACCAGCAATAACATTGATTTTAGAATCATCAATGGAATATAAGATAATGACCGAAGAAGCCAGCTTAGACTTTAATTGATCAAGCAGAGCTCTCATTGCCTTCATGTCCATACCTTCCATATGTTTTACCAGTAATTCAATACCCTCTATTTTCTCTATTTCAGCCGTCAGATCTTCTCCGGATTTATGCGCTATTTTTTCTCTCAACTGAGATATTTCTTTTTCCATACGTTTATTGCTCTGAATAAGCTGAGTGACTTTCTGATGAGCTTGTGATGGCGATGTTTTCAACGAGCTGGCAATGTCTTCCAATACATCCTGCTGCTGATCGAACCATTGTAAGGCATAGCGGCCCGTTACCATTTCCAACCGTCTTATGCCGCTGGCAATACCGTACTCACTAATGATTTTAAAAAGCCCAATATCCCCTGTACGTCTTGCATGTGTACCGCCGCACAATTCCTTGGAAAATTCCCCCATGGTCAATACCCGCACTTCATCGCTGTATTTCTCACCAAATAAAGCTACCGCTCCGCTTTGTTTTGCATCCTCAATCTTCATGATTTCTGTTTGTACTTCTTCGTTATCGCGAATTTTCTCATTGACCAGATCTTCAATAGCACGAATTTGGCTCTTCGATAAGGTTTCAAAATGAGAAAAATCAAAGCGTGCCCGCTCAGCATCCACCAGTGAACCCTTTTGCTGTATATGTGGCCCAAGTATGTTTTTTAATGCGGCATGAAGTAAATGGGTTGCTGTATGATTTAATCGAATGGCATTACGCCGCTCGCTGTCTACTTGCGCATAAACATCCTGATGAAGCGTTAATTCACCTTCTACTACTTCTCCATGATGAACAATGGCCTGTCCTATATGTTGTGTATCTTCTACTCTAAAAGTCATATGATCATTGGAAATGTATCCCTTATCTCCTACCTGACCACCACTTTCAGCATAAAAAGGTGTGTGATCAAGAACAACGGCACCCTTACTGTTTTTGGGTAACTTATCGATGATTTTTCCATCAACAAGCAATGCGATAATTTTGGAGTGCAGGCTTTCTTTCTCATAACCATGAAAGGTTGAATCCTTCTCCAATTGAGGCGACTGGGAATAATCTACGTTAAACTGGCTTGCTGATTGAGACATCTTCCGTTGCTGCTGCATGCATTCGTTAAAGCCTTCCATATCAACTTCAAGACCCTGCTCACGTGCGATATCTGCCGTTAAATCAACTGGGAAACCATAAGTATCGTATAATTTAAAGGCCAACTGGCCTGGAATTTTTTTCCCGGAAAGCTCTTCAATTCCTTCCTGTAATAAACGCAAGCCTTGATCCAGAGTTCTATTAAACTGATTTTCTTCCTGATCCAAAATCCGCACAATCTGTGCTTTGTGCGTATTTAATTCAGGATAGGCATCCCCCATCACCTCGATTAAAGGCTCTAGCAACTGACTAAAAAAAGGAGAGGATATGCCCAGTTTATGACCATGACGAATCGCACGCCGGATAATACGTCTCAAGACATAACCTCGGCCCTCATTGCCTGGTATCACACCATCACAAATCAAAAAGGCACAAGCACGGATATGATCAGCAATGACTTTTAATGAAGGGTGCTCTAGGGAAACGCCGGGAGCTAAACGAGCAATGAACCTAATAATATGCTGGAACAAATCAATATGATAGTTATTGTGCACACCCTGTACAACTGCAGCAATACGCTCAAGCCCCATTCCGGTATCCACCGATGGTTTAGGTAAAGGATGCAGTTTACCTTCTTTATCCCGATTATATTGCATAAAAACCAGATTCCAGATTTCTATATAACGATCTCCATCTTCATCTTCACTCCCTGGAGGGCCGCCAGGTATCTCAGGCCCATGATCATAAAAAATTTCCGTGCAAGGACCACAGGGGCCTGTATCGCCCATGGACCAGAAATTATCTTTCTCGCCGCAACGGGAAAAACGTTCTGGAGAAACACCCATTTCCTTTAACCAAAGCTCGGCTGCCTCATCATCATCTTGATAAACCGTGACCCATAATCGCTCGGGTGGCAGCTTTAAAATCTTGGTTAAAAATTCCCAGGCATATTGAATGGCTTCTCGTTTAAAATAGTCGCCAAAACTGAAATTACCCAGCATTTCAAAAAAGGTATGGTGTCTTGCCGTATAGCCTACATTCTCCAAATCATTATGTTTTCCACCGGCACGTAAACAACGCTGGGAACTCACCGCACGCTTATAAGACTTTGACTCCAGACCTAAAAAAACCTCTTTAAACTGCACCATACCGGCATTAGTGAATAACAAGGTAGGATCATTTACGGGAACCAGGGAGCTGGAAGGCACTACCTGGTGTCCATGTTTTACAAAAAAATCAAAAAAGGCTTGTCTAATTTCAGAACTTTTCATAATGGCAACTTTCTAACTTATAAATATCAGGCTAAAAATCTAACTGGTCGGCTTAACTTCACAAACCACCTGTTGAATAATATCTGAAGGAAATCCACGGTAAAGCAAAAATCGCTTCATTTTTTGCAATTGAACAAAATCAAGTTCAATATCCTTGTTTTTTTTATACCAGACTTTCAGAGCACAGCCTAACCAATCCATCTCTTCATCAAGCAAAAGATCGTCAAGCAGCTCAGAGTCAACCTGCTTCGACTGCAATTCCTGCTTAATTTTTTGCGGGCCATATCCCTGACGCATTCTTAAATTCAAGACAGCTTCAATAAAACGCTTTTCATTTTGTAAACCCAAGTGCTGGCATTTAGCAAGTGCATCATCTGCCTCTTCTCGAGTATAGCCTTTCTGCATCAATTTATGGATTAACTCTTGTGCACCATGCTCACGCCTGGCTAACAGGCGCGCTGCATTATCAAAAGCCTTAATCATCCACTAACTCTGCGGACTCCTGAACAGTGGAAAGGGGTTTGGTCAGGAGTTGTTCGCGGATTTTCTGTTCAATGGTTGCCGTTATCTGCGGGTTCTCCTTAAGATAAACACGTACATTTTCCTTGCCCTGCCCAATTTTTTCCTGATTATAACTGTACCAGGCCCCGGCCTTTTCAATTAGGTTCAATTGTACACCTAAATTAATAATTTCACTCTCCCGGGAAATTCCTTCATTATAAAGAATATCAAAATCAGTGGTTTTGAAAGGAGGAGCCACTTTATTTTTCACCACTTTCACTCGCGTTTCATTACCATAAATTTCTTCGCCTTTTTTAATGGAGCCTGTTCGACGGATATCCAAACGTACGGAAGCATAAAATTTAAGTGCATTACCTCCCGTCGTGGTTTCAGGATTTCCAAACATTACACCAATTTTCATACGAATCTGGTTGATAAATACAACCAAAGTATTTGAGCGTTTAATATTTGCGGTCAGTTTGCGCAGAGCCTGAGACATTAAGCGTGCCTGCAAACCCACGTGAGCATCTCCCATTTCTCCTTCAATCTCGGCTTTGGGTGTCAAGGCGGCTACTGAATCAACGATCACCACATCCACAGCAGAAGAACGTACAAGCATATCGGTAATTTCCAAAGCCTGCTCTCCGGTGTCTGGCTGCGATACTAACAAATCATCTACATTCACACCAAGTTTTGCTGCATAACTAGGGTCCAGCGCATGCTCAGCATCCACAAAAGCAGCGGTACCCCCTTTCTTCTGACATTCTGCGATAACCTGCAAGGTTAACGTGGTTTTTCCTGAAGATTCAGGACCATAAATCTCAACGACTCTTCCTCTTGGCAATCCACCTATACCGAGAGCAATATCCAGACCTAGCGAGCCGGTAGAAATGGCTTCAATATCGCGACTGACCGTGCTGTCTCCCATACGCATCACAGAGCCTTTACCGAATTGTCGTTCTATTTGTGCGAGTGCGGCAGTTAAAGCTTTTTGTTTATTCTCTTCCATCATTTCAACCCAATCTGTTTTAATAAGAACAAAAAATTATCCCACAGATACAGGCAGGCAGCAAATTGAATTTATATAGTCTGCGACTTATGAAAAAAGCCAAGATCAAGGCATAAAATGTTTTCAGAAAAAGGGATATTTATACGAAATAAACGATTGAATTTAAAAATTTTTTTATAACCCCAGTTCGGAGTTTTATAAAAAAAGATTGGGTTTCGTAAGTTAGGGCCAGTTTTGCGATATATTCAAATTTAAAATTTCTGTAAAGCCAAGTTACGGTGTTTAAATTTACGGTATAATAATTATATCATATTGATCATCCTCCATAAGAGATATAGACTTGAAACTCAAGCAATTTGGCCACATATATGCTAGACTAAATTTATAAATAACCAGGAGTTAGCCAGAATGAACCGCAATAACATTACCATATTAAATCAACAAAAAGAGTCCGTGCTCGCAACCAATAAGGTTCTGCGCAACACCTATCTTTTATTGAGCATGACATTTTTCTTTTCTGCCTTTTGTGCTTATCTATCTTTTGCTTTCGCAGTAAAACCACTGAATCCATTGTTTATGATAGTTGGCGCTTATGGCTTGATGTTTTTAACACATGCCTTACGAAACAGTGCACTTGGATTAATCAGCGTATTTGCCTTTACAGGTTTTATGGGATACACCTTAGGGCCTTTACTCAGCTTTTACATTGCTAATTTTTCCAATGGCCCACAATTGATAACCACAGCGCTTGGCGGAACAGGCATGATTTTCTTTGCCTTATCCGGATACGCTTTAACAACAAGAAAAGATTTCAGTTTTTTGGGTGGTTTTCTTTTTGTAGGTGTAATGATCGCCTTGCTAGCCATGATCGCAGGTATATTCTTTAATATTCCTGCTCTCCATTTGGCAGTCTCTGCCGCTTTCGTGCTGATTTCCTCTGGATTAATTCTCTTTCAAACCAGTGAAATTATTCATGGTGGAGAAACCAACTACATTTCCGCTACGGTGACATTATTTGTATCCATCTATAATCTTTTTGTCAGCCTGCTGAATCTGTTAAGTGCATTTTCAGGACGTGACTAAAAACATTGTTCATTTTATATAATCCCGGCCATTGCCGGGATTTTTTTTATTTGTAAAAGTATTTCCAGAACTTTATATGTGTCGCTTTATACCCAACATGATAATATTTTGTTAATAACTACAAAATAAAATTCTTTATGTACGTAATTAAATCTTTTTTATTTGAGGGTATAAAAATGAAAGCAAAATTTGAAAATTTCTTCTTTAGCCGAAGGAAACCCAGTTCTTGCATTAAGATGCCAAAAATTAACACAGGCGCAATTAGTATAGAGCATGGTGGATGTTTTGGTGGAGTCGGTGTAAAAGTTACGAAGCCGCATCTTACTGTCAATGATGAAAAAATAGCTCAAGATATGGCTGAAAAAAATACTTATACTTTTAAAGTTTGAGTTGAATGAAGAGCGTCAAAGCTCACATAGTTCAGACTTAATTTAACGTATCTATGAAATTTTATATTCAATGACCTTACTGAAAAAATACAAAAGTCCGGACATTTCTCCTATACTGAAGGAATTTGTCATAAGTCGTATTTATTTCTGCTGCCAGCTGGCTTTCTTTCTGAACAAGGCTGGCAAATCCTCTAATGATTTATTTATCTTTCTGCTCAACTTAAAGGAAGGCTGCTCTGTTTGATAATAAATACCAAGAGGAACCGGGAAATCGGGAAAATGTAATTGAGATAGGCACATGGCTTTGTTCCAATCTGACCGATCATGCACGTCATTCTCTGTATCTTTCCTGGCGCCAATGTAAAATTGCCCGTTAATCCATTTCAGGCAGTGTTCATTATCTTCCCCAAAGGTAAAGGGTTTACCTTCTTCCAGAAGGATCGTATTAGCTGCTCGATTTGCTTTCACCGTAAAAGCATCAAAAATGCCCTTATTAAAAATATTACAATCCTGATAAATTTCAATAAAAGAACAGCCTTGGTGGGCATGCGCCTCCTTCAAGACAGAGGCCAAGTGATTGGGATCCTTATCCACTGCTCTTGCTATAAAAGTCGCTCCTGCTGCCAATGCTAAAGCTAATGGATGAACAGGTTGACTGCTTACTCCATAAGGAGAAGTCTTTGTAATTTGTCCCGGTTGGGAAGTCGGTGAAAACTGGCCTTTGGTCAATCCATACACCTGATTATTGAAAAGCAGAATTTTGATATTCACATTGCGACGCAAACAATGAATTAAATGATTGCCACCAATACTTAAAGCGTCACCATCACCGGTAATCACCCATACACTGAGATCATCCCGCATGGCCTTTAAACCTGTAGCCACAGCCGTAGCTCGCCCGTGAATGGTATGAAAACCATAAGCATTCATATAATAAGGTAAGCGTCCGGCACAGCCAATTCCGGAAACAAAGACATGCTGCTCGGGAGGTAAACCAATTTCGGGTAAAGCCTTTTGCAGTGCTGCTAAAATAGCGTAATCACCACAACCTGGACACCAGCGCACCTCATTGTCGTTACTGAAATCTTCTCGCTTATAACTGGCATTCATGTCCGACTTCCACTTTGATGGCATTGATTAAATAATTTATCGTAAAAGACTGGCCGTTGCATTGATTGATAGACTTTGCGTCGATAAGATATTCTGCTCTTAACAATTGACAAAGATGGCCGGAATTCAGTTCCGCAACAATAATCTTGCTATAACGGGATAAAACAACTCCCAAGTCATCAGGTAAAGGATTTAATTGTCTTAAATGTAAAAGAGCAATTGGCAAATCAGATGACAGACATTGTTCAACGGCAGCTTTCAGAGCACCATAGGTACTTCCCCAGCCGATAAGCAATATCGATGCTTTCTCGTCCCCCTCAATGATTAAAGGAGGATAATCTCGACTTATTCCTTTAATTTTACTTGCACGTAAAGAGACCATTTTCTGATGATTTTCAGCCTCATAACTGACTTTCCCATCTTCACCTTGTTTTTCCAGACCACCTAACTGATAAATAAAGCCGGGAGTACCGGGAACATTCCAGCTACGGCTTAACACCTCATCCCTCTGATAAGGTTTGTTAAAACGATTAAAATGAAGAACAGGCAGGTTTAAATCAGCCGTATCAGGGATTTTCCAAGGCTCAGCTGCATTAGCCAGATAAGCATCCAGTAAAACCACCACAGGTGTCATGTATTTAACTGCCATTGTAAAGGCTTCGAGAATAATATTAAAACAATCGGCAGGTGACTGTGCCGCTAATACAGGTAAAGGTGCTTCCCCATGCCTGCCATAAAGTGCCTGACGCAAGTCACTTTGACCTGTTTTGGTCGGCAGTCCAGTAGAAGCCCCTGCTCTTTGCACATCAACAAGGACCAAGGGCAATTCGCCGATCACAGCAAGTCCGAGACTCTCACTTTTTAAATCAAAGCCAGGCCCAGATGTGCAGGACAATGCCAGTTTACCCCCATAAGCAGCCCCTAAACATGAGCAAAGTGCGGCGATTTCATCTTCGGCTTGCAGCAATTGGACACCATATTCAGTCAATTTGGCACATTCCTGTAAAATAGCAGAAGCTGGAGTAATAGGATAACCTGAAACCAGCAATGAGGTCTGGCATCCGACAGCGACCGTAGCAGCGGCCAGTGCTACCGCTTCAACACCCGTGATTTGCCGATAATCTCCGGGAACGCGATTAACCTGCCCCAACATATAATTCTTGCGGCTTAGCTCAAGTGTAGCGGCATAATTATAACCGGCCATCATGGCCTGCTCATTCGCTTTGGCCATAACCGGCTTATCTTGAAATTTATGAGTTATAAAACTCAAACAATGTTCCGTGGGCAAATCAAATAACCACAATACCAAGCCAAGCACATAAAAATTTTTACATTTTTGCGCTTGCGATTTAGCCAATTCCAAACCAGAAACAGCCTGAGTTGAAAGGGTCATTAAAGGTAAAGAGATGATATGATAGTGTTCGGCATTTTTATTAAGGAAATCTTCATCAAGACCGGCCTTTTTCCAATCTTTAACCTTAAAACTGTCTTCATTGATCAAAAGCAATCCGCCTTGATCCAGATAAGCTAGGGAATGCTTTAATGCAGCCGGATTAAGAGCGACTAATACATCCAATGACTCACCAGCCGTAAAAATGGCCTTTTCAGACATGGCAAGTTGAAAACCGGAGACGCCAGCAACAGTACCTGCAGGCGCACGAATTTCTGCAGGAAAATCCGGCAAAGTACGCACATCATGGCCTGTAAGGGCAGCGGTGATGGTAAGTTGCTCACCAATGAGTTGCATACCATCGCCTGAGTCACCGGTAATACGAATAACAATCGCTTCAGTAGTCGCCATCATGTCTTGCTTCCAGCATCAATTGCCGCATGTCTTTCACGGCCTGTTTTAATCCACTGAACAATGCCCGCGCGATAATAGAATGGCCAATGTTCAATTCATGAAACACCGATATTGCAGCTATGGGTTTTACATTATGATAATGCAAGCCATGTCCTGCGTTGACAATTAATTTTTGAGCATGAGCGTATTCCGCCGCATTTTTTAAACGTTGTAATTCCTTGTTACGCTCTTCAGTAGTGGACGCTTCAGCATAACAACCGGTATGAAGTTCAATAACAGGCGCTCCAACCTCTTTAGCCGCATCGATCTGTTCTATCTCAGGATCAATAAACAATGAGACTTCACTCCCAATGGCCTGCAAACGTTGAACTGCTTTTCTGATGCTCTCTCGATGAGTTATCACATCCAGACCACCTTCTGTCGTTAATTCCTCTCGTTTTTCAGGAACCAGACAACTATGCTCAGGTTTTATATCTTCTGCAAATTCAAGCATAGCATTTGTTGCCGCTAATTCCAGGTTCATACGTGTTTGTAATATTGCTTTAATCAATCTTACATCACGAGGCTGGATATGGCGAAGATCTTCACGCATATGTAAAGTAATACCATCAGCACCGGCCTCTTCGGCTTCAATGGCTGCCTGTACAGGATCAGGATACTTTGTGCCTCGAGCCTGTCGCAGCGTTGCAATATGATCAATATTTACACCCAGTAAAATCTCTTTCATGTTTTCACCCAGCCAACAATGGAACAAATGTCAATAAAAGTCTACCTATGATTGAAACAAGGCTCGAGACTTAATTTCCCGGCCATCAAACAAATGAGAAATCGCCTTACGCATAATATATTTAGCAATTCTTAGCGTCTCAGCACACTCTAAGTTATTTTCCGCTAACGCCAAAAGATAACTCCCATCAATACCTTGGGCAGCAGGGTAAAATCCTTCTCCTGCGACATATTGATAAAAAGATCCTGGTTTTATGGCTTTTAGCGTACCAGCTTCTTCAGCAAAAGAGACAGCATAACCACAAGCTTCCAGTAGTATCCATTCAAATCGCCTTAACACGGCCTCTAAAGCCATTTTATCCTGAATACAAGTTAATGACATCAATGTTTGCTGATAGGCGTCATAAAGCTTTATAGCAGGATCTAAAGGTTTTAAGGCATGATAAAGCAACTCATTAACATAAAGCCCGGAAAATAAAGCTTGACCTTGTAATTCCAGAATTGGGCCTGAGAATTCAATGCGGCGGGCATAATACCATTCTCTACGCTCATCAATAGACAGCCATAATGGCACAAACGCTTGTAGTATGGATTTCTTCTTTGCTGCTCGCCATCCTTTGCAAAGGCAAGAAATCACGCCCTGCTCACGTGTAAAGAAAGTGGCCTGCACACTGCTATCGCCTGATGCGCGTTTAAAAAGAAGCCATCCGTTAAGCATTGCTAATGATCAAACCCTAACTGTTTCAGCATCCCTTTATCCTCAGTCCACCCTGATTTCACTTTACACCAGCATTGTAGAAAAACTTTTTTGTCCAGTAGTTTTTCCATATCTAGGCGGGCACTAGTTGCTATGTCTTTCAGCTTCTGACCTTTATCACCGATAATCATACGCTTGTGATTAGCCTTATCGACCAGAATTAAAGCATGGATTCGTATCAAATCCCCTTCATCTTTAAAAGATTCAATATCAACGGTTGTGGAATACGGTAATTCCTGGCCGCAAAGACGAAAGATTTTTTCACGCAACAATTCAGCGCAAAGAAATTTAACAGGACGGTCAGTAAACTGATCCTCAGCAAAAAAATGCGGCCCCTCAGGCAAATAGACTTTTAATTGTTCCTGCAATTTATCCACCTGGATGCCTGTTTTAGCCGATATTGGAATAATTGCATGAAAGTCGTGACATTGTTGCATTCTGTCCAGGAAAGGCAATAATTGAGATTTATCAGCGATTTTATCCACTTTATTTATCGCCAGAAAACAAGGAGCATCGGATTGCTTAATCAAGCGCAAGACATATTCGTCTTCTTCTGTCCAATGCGTGCCTTCCACAATAAAGACAATCACATCCACATCTTTTAAGGTGCTGATCGCCGATTTGTTCATTATGCGGTTCATGGCTTTTCTGGCATGCTGATGAATACCTGGTGTATCAACATACACATATTGGTAGGCTTCATCCGTATGAACACCAATAATGTTATGTCTTGTGGTTTGAGGTTTTTTAGAAGTAATGCTCAGTTTTTGCTGTAAAATGCGATTGAGCAGGGTTGATTTCCCGACATTTGGTCGGCCGACCAGAGCAATGTATCCACAATAACTTGTCATCACTTACCTTGTTTATTTTTCATACATATTAACATGCGCAGAAGCTCTCTTACAAAGAAAAATATCCATCTATTAAAAAAATAGCAAACCTGGACCCACATTATCCAGCACTTTATTGTATAAGACATACTTCTCCTTAGACCACCAGAGATCGTCAACGGATGTAAAGAAAAACTTGAATTGAAAAATATGTCCGCAACGCTTAATATAATTTAATAATTAAAGGATAACTTTTATGAAAACGAAAGGATTTTCTCTCATTGAACTATTGATTGTCATGGTTATTGCCGGTATTCTCGTCAGCATTGCTTACCCTGCTTATCGAGAATATATCACGCGGGCAAGGCGCAGTGACGGCCAAGCAGCGTTGCTTGATCTGGCCAGTCGTATGGAACGTTATTATTCTGAAGAAAACACCTATCAGACAGCGACGATAGGAACAGGAAATCCAACCGATGTTGCTGCCGATAACTTATCTCCTGAAGGTTGGTACACCTTGGTCATTAACGCTACTGCAAATACCTATACTCTTCAGGCTGTTCCTCGAAATGCTCAGGCAACCAATGATACTCGCTGTCAGACCTTAACATTGAATAACCAGGGTGTTAAAGGCATTGCCAATGGACCGTCAGGCGCGCCTACCGGAACCGCAGAGCAATGTTGGTGATAATATTGGCACAATATGAAACTAGATTAAACAACCCAGATCCTTTATAATAAATAAAAGGCATTATAAAAGGCAAATCATATGGCTCAAGAAGTTCTTCAATTAAAGACAGCCTCCAAAAAACAAGTTCAACTCAGTGCAGAACAGCTTTCCAATTGGACATCCACAGTCACTCTGGGTCGTTTTGGTTTGAGGAATGCAGAAGATGTGATTAAATTTTTAAATTCTCCAGCAGGAGAAACGGTAAAAGCCGAAATCGGTGCTGAATTAGCCCTTATTGCGGCAATTCAAGAGGAACGTCGGATAGAAATTCAGGATGAGCAACTTTTCCATCGCAGGCTCTTAGCCTTTTTGCTTCTCAGTTTGTTGGCTTATCGAGAAGCCAAGGCTCAAGCAGTCAATGAAGAAATCATGGAGCAACTCGATAAACGTCTGCATCAGACTCCTCACTCAGAAGCCAAATCAAGCTCTGCATATGATCAGGCTGTCAACGACATTCTTGAGGCTTATGAAGCGGAACTTAAATACTTGCAGGAAGAGCAGAAATTGTATGAAAAAGATGAGGAGGATTTAGCAAAAGATCTGGAAGAGCATCAGCTACAACTGTCTGATCTGCAAACTAAACATGATATTTATAATCAAGTCTTATCCGATCTGGAAACTGAGTTTTCTCAATTGGAAGCTGATTTGGCCATTGCTGCCCCTCTTCCGCTTACTCAAGAGCAAGATCGTGCAAAAAACGAGGCTATCACTAAACTTCAGGGTGAACTTGACAAGATCGCCACAGAAATTAGCAAAAAAACGAATCAAATTACGACGTTGATAGCAGAAGGAAAAGAAAAAGAGGTTAAAACAGCCCTGCACGAGCTGGATGGACTACATTTCAGAGAAGCTTTTCTGACGGATTTGTTAGATGTATCTCAATATAAAAAGCACTTATTTGACGCAAACGGAGAATTGACAAATTCTCTGACAAAGGCTGATTTTGTTCTGAAACGAGATAAGAAAATCGTAGAACATGAAGGTCAGTACTACCTCATCAACGCTGATCAGGATATTCATACTTTAAGCCAGGATGATAAAAAAGAAGCAGCAGAGGAATATCAAAAATCCAAGGGCGCGGATGTCAGCGTTAAAAAAATGGTCATTGAGAACATGGAGTTTGAGCGCGAACATTATGATAAAAAATCAGATTCATTGGAAGAACGCGGAAAACAGATTAATGAATATAAGACTCTGATTAACAATCAGCTAAACCAGGTTCAAGCCGCCCTCTCAATAGTCCGGCAAAGATTGGAGAATCCTGAAAGTTTAATGGACTCACCTTCTCCTGCCCTGTCCAGAAGGCCATCGGTTACTCCTGTACCTACAGTAGTACCCTCTCACTCTTACAGAAAGGTTACTGAGTTTTTACATGGTAATAATGCAAAAAAAATTACGCGTGATCAGCTCTATCAATTCAACAAAAATTTACCGCCAAAACAACAATATCTCATAAATAACGCGCTTACAGCAATCCCGATAAATGCACCTATCCCTCATATCACGATGATTATGATGTTGCGTCACCTTGAGCGATTTGGTGTTGACGCTACCCCTGTCATGACCAATATTTCTAACCCTCGGGAACAACAAGCATTGGCAGCATCAGAGCTACCGCAGGAAAAAGAAAAGAAAGCTCAACAACAGCAGGATTTAACGCCACAGGATGAGCCGAAGAAAGAATACCCAAACCCTTTTAAAATGACACCTTATAAACATTAGGCCACACTGTGGCATCTAAGATATTTTGACCGCTGGCTGCTGTTGAGTGATGCAATGGATTCCTCCACCGCCAGCAAAAATATCCAATGCATTGATCTGAGTAATCTTATATTCAGGATAAAATGCACTGAAAAACTCGAGTGCCGCTTGATCAAAGTCCTTGTAACCAAACTCAGGAATGACCAAGCCTTTATTGGCGTGATAAAAATTGATGTAGGAAAGCGTTAAACGCTCACCTTTCAGATAAGTAGCTGGCGGTTGTTGAATAGTATAAACTTCCAGGGAACGATCATTGGCATCTCTTGCTGACTTTAATATATTTAAATTTTCTTGCAATATCTCGTAATTAGGATCTGTCTTATCCTCTGTGATTAAACAGAGAACCTTTCCTGGCGCAAGAAAACAGGCAATCTCATCCACATGTCCATTGGTGTCGTCACCTATTAAGCCCTTATTCAGCCAAATGATTTTACTTACACTTAAATAATCTGATAAATATTGTTCAATTTCAGTCTGTGATAACTGAGAATTTCGATTTTTATTCAACAAGCATTCGCGAGTAGTTAATAACGTCCCTTCACCATCCACATGAAAAGACCCGCCTTCCATCACTAAAGGAGCACGAAAATAATCTGCCTGACTTTCTTTTATAACAGCCCTGGCAATTTGTTGATCAAGGTGATAATCGGAGTAATTTTCCCCCCAGGCATTATATATCCAATCTACTCCTGCCAGTTTATTCTTTTCATCGATTAAAAAAGTAGGTCCTGCGTCCCGCATCCAGGAATCGTTGATGGGGAGTGGAAAATACTGGACAGTATTTTTACAATACTTTTTGGCATTTTCTAAATCTTCTGGATTTACAATCATCCAAACAGGTTCATATTGAGCAATCGCTGAAGCAACATTTGCATAGGCCTTTCGAGCCGACTCCAAACCGATAGCTGCCCAGGTTTGCAAATGACAGGGCCAAGCCATCCAACAGCGTGTATGATGATGCCATTCTGCTGGCATTTTAAAGCCATGTTGATTGGGTCGCATTACAGGTATCCTTTATTTTGTTTACTGTCAAAATAGGTCTGCTGGGTAAAAATACTTCTTAATTCATTTAAATAGAATTGAATTTTATCGTTGGGCAAATCAGCATTAAGCAACTGTTTTTCATAAGATTGCAAAAGCCGCTTGCTGTCATAGTTAGCGAAACTTAATACATTCGTTATTGTATCACCACTGATGAGATCAGTGATTTCAAAATCATCCCCGCCCTTTAATTTCACATCCATGGAATTGGTATCGCCAAATAAATTATGTAAATTTCCTAAAATTTCCTGATAGGCACCAACCAGAAAAAAACCCAAATGGTAAGGCTTGTTTTCATCATAAACAGGCAGCCGTAATGTATTATTATAAACCGTGTTTCCAGTATATTGCTTAATTGTGCCGTCTGAATCACAGGTCAGATCCTGTAATATAGCGTGCATTTCAGGATTTGGAGTTAATTGAGAAATAGGGAGGACAGGAAAAATCTGTCCGATAGCCCAAGCATCGGGTATGGATTGAAAAAAAGAAAGATTACAAAAAATCTTAGTGGCCAATCGCTCATTAATGGCAGCAATAAGTTCATTGTCACCAGGATTGGACTCATCAAGCTTTTGCTGGATTTCCAAACAAATATTAGTGTACAACTGCTCTACTTTTGCCTTTTCCTTTAAATGAAGAAGGCCATGTTTAAACATTGAATATGCCTCTGTTAAGGAATGCGTGGCATAATGATAAATCTCACTGGCAGGGCTTTCTGCAAGTGCCTGGTAAGTATCCCAAATTTCATGGATAACATGCGAATCGTCCGGCTCAATACGTGGTAATTCTCTGGTTTTTTTCACAGCTTCCAAGTCAGTTATATTGGTTATTAAAACGGCATGGTGGGCTGTTAACGCTCGACCTGATTCCGAAATAATATCAGGTTCAGGCATGTCTGTTTCCTGGCACAGATAACGAAGTGCCAGAAGAATATGGGTTGCATATTCATGGATGCTGTAATTCATTGAACAATCCGTATTGGAATGTGTTCCTTCATAATCGACAGCAAGTCCACCCCCTACATCAATAGTGGAAATGGGTGCTCCAAGACATCTTAATTCAACGTAATAACGGGCCACTTCCTGCATACATTGGCGCAAGTCTTGTATATTGGCAATTTGTGAACCCAAGTGACAGTGCATTAATTGTAAATAATGAAGTGAATTTCTTTCTTTTAGTTGCTCGACAACATCAAGAACCTGAGCAGCATTCAAACCAAACTTGGATTTTACGCCCCCTGTGTTTTCCCACTTTCCTGCGCTTTTAGTGATCAAACGTACTCGAATGCCGATTTTAGGTTGTACGGCTAATTTTTCCGCCTCTTGTAAAAGGGTTTGCAATTCTGAATGCTTTTCAATAACGATAAACACCTCATGGCCCATTTGTTGGGCAATGAGTGCTGTCCGAATATAACTACTGTCTTTATAGCCATTACAAATGATGGTTGACTGTTTTTGTCCTAACAACCCTATAACAGCCATCAATTCAGGCTTGCTGCCCGCTTCAAGACCAATGGTATGTTCAGGTGCCCGCATCAGCTCTCTCAGTACGGACTGCTGCTGATTTACTTTAATAGGATAAACCAGTTTATATTTTCCCTTATATTCTGTCTCAACAATGGCCTTGTAAAAGGCTTCATATAAGCGAGAAACACGATCCTGCAAAATATCAGTGAAACGGATCAGAAGCGGTAATTGTAAGCCCGCTCGCCCTGCTGCATTCACAATTTTTTGCAATTCAACGCCTTTTGACGTTGAATTTGTCGAAACTTCAATATTGCCTTGTGGATTAATGGAAAAATAACCTTCACCCCAGTGACTTATATTGTATAAATCATTATCATTAACAGCATCAAAACTCATAAAAACAACCTAACTCAAATACGAACCAACTCATGATAAGTCTCTGGCTCTCGTTGTGAAGCAAAAGGGAAAAGACGTCCCCATAACTGTCGTTGACTAAAATCTAATTCTGTAACTAACACAGCGGGTTTATTTCGTGGAGCTTGTGCCAAAATTTCACCCATAGGATTGCTAATAAAACTTGAGCCATAAAACTCAAGTCCATCTTCGCAGCCAATACGGTTAACAGCAATAATGAAGGTATTGCTCATGATCCCTTGTGCCACCATAACCTTCTGCCACATAGGTTGACTGTCAAAACCCGGAGCAGTAGGTTCTGCACCTATAGCCGTTGGATAAACAATAACCTCAGCCCCCTTCAACCCATAAATTCTTGATAACTCCGGAAACCATTGATCATAACAGGTAGGTAAAGCGAATGAATACCCTGCTATTGTATGAACAGGATAATCTGAATTCCCTGGTTTAAAATAGCAGTCTTCATGATACTTTTCACCACTTGGTATATGTTGTTTACGTGTAACCGCTATCAGTTCTCCTGAGGGACTAAAAGCGACTGCCGTATTATACCCTGCTTTTTCAAACAGCGAAGCAGTGATGCATACCTTTGCTTCTTTAGCCATTTTACTGACAAACTTTGCCGTTGGTCCTGTTGCAACATCTTCCTTATAAAGAGATCCATCGACATCCGGTCTTGTACAAAAATAAGGACTTAAAGTTAATTCTTGTAAACAGACCAGTTCAGCCCCTTGTTGGCTTGCTGAAAGGATACCAGCAGCAAGTCTCTCTTGATGCTCGTCTTTATTTTCAGACCATTTTTCCTGTACTAAGCCCACCATCAATTTATTGTTAAGCATTAAAAACCTCAGCCAAAGGATAAATCAATTATAAAATTGCCTTTTACGACTTATTTACTAACAAATCAAGAGATTTTTAACCAATTTTTATTTCAGGTGATCAGGAACCATGAAATGCTATAGTCAAACCTGTCTCTTTGCCTCCATTTTTGTGAGAAATACAGAATCAAGTCAGGGAAATTTCAGTTTAAGAAAAATGAAGCATCCTTTGATAGAACCTTTGCTGGTATTGAAGTTTAATGATGTTTTTCTCTCGGGATAAATATCGGGGATAAATATAACTTGCGTCATTAAGCTAACTCTTCTAAGATTCATAATTAACGTCAGCTCGACGTTAGATTACTTCGTTTTGCATCACAAAAGGTATAAAATACCTGTAGTGTCACTCACGTTAATTAAAGCTTGGGAAGCAAACATGAGCATTGATAAATTTCTTAACTGTCCATCTGTCATTATTTCTCTGGATATTGATGATATATTGCTGGATCGATTGAAGCAAATCGCTAATGCCGGATTTTCAGCAGTGGAAATAAATTGCTCTGAACCTGGTATATTAAGCAAAGTGATCAAAACCTTCCCTGATTTACAAATCGGAGCAGGTAATATTGTAAATACACAACAGCTTGAAAACTGTTATCAAGCTGGCGTAAATTTTGCTACAAGCCCGGGTTTTTTACCAGCCATTGCACAGACAGCAAGTATATATTCTTTCAATTATCTTCCCGGTGTAGCCACTTTATCTGAAGCCATGCAAGTTATGGCTCTAGGTTATCGACAAGTCAGGCCCTTCCCAGCCGATCTTTCTTTTTGTAACTTGTTAAACAAATGCTTACCCGATATTCGTCAATATCCGGCTGAAATTGAATGGGAAGAAGCCGAGCATTTCTTTAATCTCCCTTCGGTCGCGGCCGTGAGTATTCATAACCCCGAACTCAAGCAACTCAATGTTTTATCGAGCAGTGTTTTTGCATAGGTCAATTAACAACAGCGCAGCACCAATACAAATAGCACTATCAGCAAGATTAAAAATGGGCCAATAGTAACTTTTATAATAGACCTGGATAAAGTCGATAACATAGCCTGAAAACGCCCGATCCAATAAATTACCCAAAGCTCCTCCCAGAATCAAACTAATAGCAGATAATTGTAACTGTGCAGATTTTGGCGTGCGCAAGATCCAAACCACCAATGCGATACTGACAATGGTACTGAATGCGGCAAAAAACCAACGGTGCCAATCACCCGCATCACTTAAAAAGCTAAATGCTGCTCCAGTATTAAAAGCTAAAGTTATATTCAAACCAGGAAAAATAGCCAAAGGATGGTATGGCATTAATGTGGTGGTAACAAAATATTTACTGGCCTGATCAAAAAAAATAACCATACCAACTAACAAAAACCAAGGCCATTTTTTCATGCGAATTGCCTCTGTTCATCATGCCCGCTGATATTACCGGCACAGCGTGTACATAATTCTGGATGCGCGGGATCCTGACCAATATCTGCTCTCCTGTGCCAACAGCGTGCACATTTCCCATGTTCGCTAGACATCACTTCGATCGCAATCCCATGCTCTTTAATCCACTCAAGTTCAGAAGGTTTTTGTTCCAGTGGTAACACATAAGCTTCAGAAGTCATTAGTAAAAACCGTAACTCATCTTTCAGCCCTGCGAGCTTTGGCAAAATTGTTGCATCTGCATATAGCCTTACTTTTGCTGCTAATGCCGAGCCTATCTTGCCTTCCTGTCGTTTTTGCTCTAAAGCTTTATTTACTACATCACGAATAGATTGCAATTGTTGCCAATACTCCATATCCACCTTTGGCAGATCAGGCCAATTCTGGTACCAACGCTCAAGAAAAACCGATTCAGATTTATCACCTGGTATAAACGACCAAATTTCTTCCGCCGTAAACGATAAAATGGGAGCCAACCAACGAGTTAAAGCTTGCGTAATATGATACATTGCTGTTTGACAGGAACGACGAGCCCTGGAATTTTCAGGTGTTGTATATTGTCTGTCTTTAATAATATCAAGATAAAAACTTCCCATATCCACGGCACAGAAATTATGGATTTTTTGGTAAATAATATGGAATTGATAATCTGCATAGGCTTGAAGAATTTCATCCTGCAGCATCTGACACCGCTTTATCGCCCAACAATCCAATTCAACAAGTTCGGAGCCCTTAAGAGCATTAACCTGAGGATTAAAATCAAACAAATTAGCCAGCAAAAACCGAGCCGTGTTACGGATACGACGGTAAGCATCGGCATTTCGTTTAATAATCTCGTCAGAAATACTAACCTCATGCCGATAATCGGTAGAAGATACCCATAAACGAAGAATATCCGCACCGTATTGATTAACCAGTTTATCCAAAGAAACATAGTTTCCTTTAGATTTGGATAATTTTTTTCCCTCCGCGTCAACAGTATAGCCATGAGTCAGCACTGTTTTATAAGGGGATTCATCATACATGGCGACTGAAGTGGTTAAAGATGAATTAAACCAGCCTCGGTGCTGATCCGAGCCTTCAAAATAAACATCAGCAGGGAAAGAAAGTCGGGGATTCTGTTTCAATACGCTGAAGTGTGAAACTCCTGAATCCAGCCATACATCCATCGTATCATTAATTTTTTCATAATGTTCAGCTTCTTCACTCATTAGCTCAGATGCATCAAGCTCAAACCAAGCATCAATACCTGACTGTTCTACTCGTTTCGCAATCTGTTCGATCAATTCCAGCGTATCCGGATGTAATTCTCTGGTTTTTTTATGAACAAACAATGGCATGGGTGTTCCCCAGGCTCTTTGTCTTGATATACACCAATCAGGCCTATTTTCCACCATAGAGAGAATACGTGCCTTACCCCACTCTGGAAGCCAGTTCACTTCATCAATTTTTTTTATTAATGATGTTCGTAATCCATTTTTATCCATGGCAATAAACCACTGGGGAGTTGCCAGAAAAATCATCGGCGTTTTGTGTCGCCAGCAATGTGGATAACTATGCTTTAAGGTTTCATAATGAAGTAGTACGTTATTAGCGGTCAATATATCAATGATTTGATCATTGGCCTTAAGAACGGGTATCCCTGCCAATTGAGGGACATCTTCAGCATAGCAGCCATTAACCAATACAGGATTGATTAGGGGTAACTGGTAAGCCTGGCCTACCAGATAATCATCCGGGCCATGTGCAGGTGCGGTATGCACGCAACCTGTTCCAGCTTCTGTGGTTACATGTGTACCCAGAACTACAGGAACTTGACGTTCAGCAAAAGGATGCTGTAGTTTTATATTTTCAAACACAGCACCCGTCGTTTCAGCTATAAAATTATATTGCAAAATACCATAACGACCCATCACTGTTTCCACCAGGTCGCTGGCAACCAGATAATAATGTGCTCCTGTATCAATCAAAGTATACTTAATTTCTGGATGCAGACAGACAGCCTCATTAGCTGGTAATGTCCAGGGTGTCGTTGTCCAAATGGGCAAAATAATGGGTTTAACTTTTGCTTCTATACTACAGGCATGAAGGAACTCCTGCGGATTGACAACTTGAAAAGCCACGTCAATGGAAGGTGATATTTTGTCTTCGTAATCCACTTCTGCTTCAGCCAATGCAGAGCCACACTCAATGCACCAATGGACAGGTTTAAATCCTTGATGAATATGACCTTTGTCAATCATCATGCCTAAGGCTCGAATGATATTCGCTTCATATTGATAGTCCATGGTTACATAAGGATTATACCAGTCACCAAAAACACCAAGGCGTTGAAATTCTTCACGCTGTATATCAATTTGGCTGGCCGCATATTCCCGACATTTCGCACGAAATTCTTTCGCACTGACCTTACCACCAGCCTTTCCTATTTTTTTTTCCACATTCAATTCAATAGGTAAACCATGACAATCCCATCCCGGAACAAAGGGAGCATCATAACCACTAAGGGATTTTGATTTAACAATGATATCTTTTAGAATTTTATTTAAAGCGTGTCCACAATGAAGATGCCCATTAGCGTACGGCGGACCATCATGTAAAATAAACTGTTCACAACCAGCCCTTAATTGACGAATTTGCTCGTAGATATTTTTCTTTTGCCAATCTGCCAGCATTTGTGGCTCACGATGAGCAAGATTTGCCTTCATAGGAAAAGCGGTTTTCGGTAAATTTAAAGTATCTTTATATTCTGTCATCAGTGTCTACTCTAATATCTTAATTAATACGATTCCAAACAATATTTGCATGCAACTCATTGCCAATTTTAAAAATAATTGCCTTAAGCTAGGGCATTATTTAATGCTGATGTGGCGGTGTAAAACATTACTCACTCATATTACGCAGCATCGTCATTTTTGCATCTTTGGACACATTTTGGAATTTCAAATACTCATTTACTCCATGTAAACTGCGCGCTTTAAAATTCCAAAATGCGTCATAAATCTTCTAAAAAATACTGTACTGCGTAACATGAGTTATTCATGAAAATAGTGTTTCGCTTCGGTAATATCCTTATGGATCTGTTGAATTAAGTCATCTATAGAATTGAATTTAACTTCATTGCGCAATTTGTGCAAGAAAAACACCTCTAATAATTCCCCATACAGCTCTTCGTCGAAATCCATTAAATGAATTTCAAGAATATTCTTTGTGCCATCTACTGTTGGCCTACTTCCTATATTAGCGACACCATTCAACCAGTGATGATTATTTTTGACTTTAACACAAAACACTCCTTTTAAAGGCAAAGAACGCCGATGCAAGGCAAGATTGGCGGTTGGAATTCCCCATTGCCGACCACGAGCATCACCTTTTATGACGCGACCGCACATACTGTAGGGACGGCCTAACAGCTGTCGGGCAATACCTAATTCTCCGGTTTTTAGCGCTTCTCTTATTTTGGTTGAGCTAACACGTAACTCATCAACTATAAAATCCGGAAATAAACTCACCGTACAAAAATATTCAACACCCAAATTTTTTAACAATGAAAAGTTACCTTCTCTCTGATAACCAAAACAGAAATCTTCCCCAGTTAATAAATATTTACAATTCAAGGCTTCAAACAAATAACGACGGGCAAATAATTCAGCTCTCATTTGTGCCAAATGTTTATCAAATTTAAGACAGCAAACAATATCCACTCCTGACTGAGTAAGAAAATGCAACTTTTCCCGTAAACTACTTAACCTTGCCGGCGCTTTTTCACCTTGAAAAAACTCTCCTGGCTGAGGCTCGAATAAAACCACGACAAGCGGAAGTTTCAGTTCATCGGCTTTTTGTCTCAATAAAGCAAGTAATGCCTGATGTCCTAGATGTACACCATCGAAATTACCAATTGTTACTACAGAACCTTTTGTCAGATTTGCTATATCCTTAACACCACGCAACAGTTTCATCTATATTTATAATATTAAAAAGTTAAAAAATTATACCGATTTTTAATGATAAATGCGAAAAAAAGTCCATATTAACAAGAGAGATATATTTTTTGCTCTCAGTGGCAGAAATCTTATATATGTCAGGTGATGGCAGGGATCTGTTGACATTTTGTTTTCGTAATGTCGCTCAAATGCCTACGTACCTCGACTTTACTATAGAGAAATTGCCAACAAGCTCTAATTCCATAGATTACTACCTTAAAAATTTAAACCGTTTTGGTGGACACCAAAATGACAAATATTTATCCCATCATGTAAAAAATCCTGGAACTCAGAACATCAGTCCTTTTTCATCAAAGTAAGTGACTACAGCATTTCCTTTTTAAATGCAATTTTGCTTTTGATTAACCATTCGTATTACTTGTTAATCTGCCACTTCATAACAATTTGGCTTCACAGATTTACTCTCTTTAACTCACTATAGGGGAAGTAAATTTCATGAAAATGGCTTATTTATTTATATCGGGTCGAACAATCAACACGTCACACTCAGCACCGTGTAAAATAGCATTTGCCGTTGAACCAAGTAATAAGGATAAGCCATGCTTCCCATGACTACCGGTTACGATTAAATCTACTTTTTGTTCTTTCGCGACCCGTAATACTTCATTTTTGGTAGAACCGAATTCCAACAGGCGATGTTTTTTATCCACACCCAGTTTATCAGCAAGCGCATTAAGTTCCTTTTCTGCCTGTTCCCGAATAGATATCTCTACTTCTGCAAAACCCGCAAAACCCGGATAGGCATAAGCAGGAATAGGTTCAACCACATGAACCAGCCATAACTCTGCGTGATTTTCATCCGCAATTTTTTTCGCTTTTGCTGCAGCCTTAACTCCTACTTCATCGAAGTCTGTGGCAAACAATACTTTTTTATACATCGTTATCTCCTTAACATTAAAAAACTAAAATCATCCTAAACGCTTAAGCTCTGAAAGAGGTCTAACCCACGGATGAAATTTTACAAGTGCATAAGGCAAGTGATGAATATCATTTTTAGCCTGATTTAAATTTTCGTATTCACCCAAAGTTAAAATATACCAATGGCCATTTTTATCTGTTCTTTGGTAAATTTTGGTTTTTTTCGACAAATGATATTTTTCTACAAAATTTTTAATCGTGGACCTTCGGATTGCCGCTACCAGCTGAATTGTGTATCGCTTATTTTGTCTGGCTTTAATTTTCTTTGTATTTTTTGAAGGAAAACTCGTAGCCGCACCTTTGCTCCCATGAAACAGAGGAGTTTTCGTCAGCGATGATAATTGGATTTTATTGCTTGAGCTCTTTTCCTGAGATGGTTTTTTGGCAATATTGATCTTAGGAATGTAGATGACTTTATCTACTAAAGCTGATTTTGGAACAAACTCATTTTCCTCGATACTGCTAATTGAACTTTGAAGAGGCGGCGCTGGAGTTAATGGCTGAAAAGATGCAAAGTCCTTCCAATAAGGCATCGCACTTTTTAATGGCTTTTGCAGGTTTTGTAGCTTCATTGAAGACTCATTCTCAACCACCAGTTCACCCGAGATAGGTTTTGAAAATATGTTTCTGAATGTTTCTGATAAATAGCTCCCATTGGTTAAAGTATAAGTAATGCCAAGGATAGCCAAGGCCAAACAGACAGCCAAACTGGTACGTGCCAATATTGTTTTATTCAAGGAGTTCTTCTGGATTCCGTTCATGTATTGATTTAAATGGCCATTAATTTTTGCAAAATCTCCAGCCGAGGATTTATAGATTTTTTGAAATACTTCTTCGGAAAACAGACTCTCATCAAAGCCTTCTCTCTGTGCTCTATGCAACACATAGGTTTTTGTTTCATTTTCATTTAGTCCTCCTAGTTCAATGGTATGAACCAGGTTATTAAATTCTTTATTGACCAAGTGGTTAAGGGAGGAAACAATAGAATAATCTGCTGCTAAACAAAGGTGAAAATAGCCATGATTTCCCTGATCTCTTATAGCGGCCAAAACTTCTGCCATCCAACTTTCAGGAAGATAATGTGCATTATCAATCATTAATACGACATGGGCTTTCTGTGCATTAATCTGGACCACAATGGAAGAAATGTCACCTTGTTTTAAATTAAACTCTCGGATCATTTCCTGCTTTAAATCTTCCATATCCATGGATACAGTGGCTTTTATCATCATAACGTGAAAATTATGATCAAAACTTAACTGTAATAAAGACAGAAAAGAAGATTTACCAGCCTCTTTTTCACCCAACACGACCATCAGAACATTGTTAAATAAAGTTAAATGGTGAATGAAATCTATTTTTGATAACCAGGACACAGGTTTAAACAGATGATTTGCTTTCATATGATTAGAATCATGTTTAAATGGTCCCTCATTCATACTCTATTCTCCTTGGACAGCGGCTTTTAATGCCTGATTTAACTGTTTTTCTGTGACCTCTGAAAATAAAAAACAGTTTCCTGGACTTTTCACTAATACAAACTGTAATTTATTGTATTTGATTTTTTTATCCAATGACATCATTTCACATAATTCAGTTAAATGAATGTCTTTGGGAATTTTATGTGGCAATCCAGCATTGATCAGCATATCCTCTAGCTGTTTTAAAAAATCATAAGTGGCATAACCTAATTGACAGGACAGCAGACTGGCACAGTACAGTCCAATTGCAACAGCTTCACCGTGTAACCAACGTTGATATTTTGTCTGAGCTTCCAAAGCATGGGCAAATGTGTGACCAAGATTTAACAATGCCCTTATTTCCCGTTCTTTCTCGTCCTGCTCCACAAACCTCACCTTAATTTTACAACACTCAGCTATCAAATTCCCCAGGGATTCCATGTTTTCTGTGGTTAATCCTTTTCTTAATAGCCGGCTTAAATCATCAAAAAATGCATCTCCCGATAGCAATGCATATTTTATGACCTCAGCAAGACCGGCTCTAAATTCTCTGGCCGGCAAAGTTTTTAAGGTCGCTATATCAATCAAAACGGCAGAGGGTTGATAAAAACTACCAATTAAATTTTTGCCCAAGGGGTGATTAATGGCAGTCTTTCCGCCAACGGATGCATCGACTTGTGCCAACAGGGTCGTAGGTATTTGTATAAAGAAAACACCCCTTTGATAAGTAGCGGCAGCAAAACCAGTAATATCACCAATGACACCTCCTCCCAGAGCAATCAATGTTGTATCACGATGATGTTTTTTCTCAATTAATGCATCGTAAATGATATTAAGACTTTGTTGGTTCTTATATTGCTCGCCATCCTTTAATATCACTACATCGCATTGAACATCAACCAATGCTTTTTGCAGCAAAGACAGATACAAAGGTGCAACCATTTCATTTGTTACAATTAAGGCTTGAGTGGAAACAACGTACTGACGTAACAAGTCAACATCCTGTAAGCCTTTAGTGGTAATCAGTATAGGGTAGCTGGACCCTTCAAGATCAACGTCAATACGATGAGTAATATCAAACTTCGCCATAAAGATATTTTATAATATTATTTGCTACAGCTTTAACGGTCAGCTTATCGGTTTCAAAACTGACATCCGCTAATTCTTCATAAAACGGTTCCCTCTCATCACGTAAATCTTCCAGGCGCTCCTCCAGATTCTCTGTTTGCAGTAAAGGCCTTTTCGTATCTCGTTTCGTCCGTTCAAATTGCTGCTGTATAGAGGTTTTCAAATAAATCACAGTCCCACGCCCTGCCAAGGCATTGCGGTTTTCAGGGGTCATAACGACTCCTCCTCCTGTAGCAAGAACAATATTGTTCTTCTGGGTAAGTTCGTCAATGACTTTCTGTTCACGTTTTCTAAATCCTTCTTCACCCTCAATATCAAAAATCCAGGATATGTCTGCTCCGGCTCGCTGCTCAATGACTTCATCAGAATCATAAAAATCCAGTTTGAGCTCTTTTGCCAAAGTACGGCCTATAGTACTTTTACCCGCACCCATTGGCCCAATAAGAAAGATATTTCGTACTTTAACTATGCTCATTTTTTACTACAACCCTCTATATATATGCCATCTGGAATCAGCAAGGCATTCTATTACATGTTCAAGACAGAAAACCTATTTTACATAGGTTCTCACCGGCTTTCCAAATTTATCCAGTTCTACGCGGCTGTGAGCCACATGTTGCTGCCCTTCAATACTGGTAATTGACAGAGCGTTGGTAATTATCTTAGGAGTAATGAAAATGAGCAACTCCTCATTAGACACAGAAGTTGATCGGCTCCTGAATAAATTACCCACTACAGGCAATTCGCCCAAGAACGGAACGCGTGTAATCGAGTTATTCTTGTCTCTCCTATAAATACCGCCAAGAACAATGGTCTGTCCGTTATTAACCAACACATTCGTTTCGATTGAACGAGTCAAAATAATAGGTACACCCTGAACTCGCCGCCCGGAATCTGAATCCTGGTTTATTTCAAGTTCCATCACCAGTTTATTATCCGGAGTAATTTGTGGCGTCACTTTTAAGCTTAACACAGCTTTCTTAAATGCGACTGCTGTAGCACCACTGGAAGTTGCTTCCTGATAGGGAATATCTTCCCCTGATTCAATAATAGCCGACTTCTGGTTAGTCGTCATTAATCGAGGACTGGCAACAATTTCAGCCCTTCCCTCACTTTCCAGGGCTGACAATTCCAGATCCAGTAAAATATTATCACCTAATTTAGCAAGCGCGATACCAATGGATGCCGGATTAGCATCGACTGGCAAGGCGGCTAGATCAACATTCAAACGACGATTAAGTGGCGTTACATCAGCAGGATCGATGCCCTGAGCTAGCTGGTTAGCGCCATCCAGTGTACCGCTTAAATGGGTCGGTCTGGATATGCCAAAGCGAATACCCAAATCCTGGGTACAGTCTTTAGTGACATTAACAATCCGAGCTTCAATCAAAACCTGCTTAACGGGGACATCCAGCTGAGCAATTAGCTCGCGAATACGTTCAATCTGAACAGCCGTCTCCTGAATTAAAATCGTATTGGTTCGCTCGTCAACACTTACCTTACCTCTTTCAGTAAGCAAAGAAGTCTCTTTATCCTTTAATAAAGTGGCAATCTCGGCCGCTTTTGCATACTTAATTTGAATCAGTTCTGAACGAAGCGGGGCTAATACCTGCAATTCTTTCTGGCTCTCCAACTCCGCCTTTTCTCTTTGCTCAAGCCTGGCTTTGGTGTCAATCAACATTACATTGCCTCTTTGACCGGTCTTGATTTGATTTTGTAGATATATCGATCCAGTTCTTCCCGATCATCATTGCAACCGTTGATAAATATCAACGAGCTTATCAATACGATAAGGCCTATAAATTTGAATTGAATACGGCTAATGATCATTGTGCTCGATACCGATAAATTTTGGCTGTCATTTCCATCACCAGCTCATTTCCCGAACCTTCTTTTTTATCTTTGGCAGAAGCGCTTTTCAGCACAAAATCATGCATAGTTACAATTCGTCCCATTTGTGCTACTCGACTTAAAAAGACGGCAATCTGATGATAGTTACCAACCACTTTTATTTTTATTGGTAATTCAACATAAAAATCATGTTCAATTTCCTCCTGAGGTGCAAACAACTCAAA
This sequence comes from Legionella israelensis, assembly GCF_004571175.1. Taxonomy (NCBI): domain Bacteria; kingdom Pseudomonadati; phylum Pseudomonadota; class Gammaproteobacteria; order Legionellales; family Legionellaceae; genus Legionella; species Legionella israelensis. The sequence goes on along the minus strand of NZ_CP038273.1, from coordinate 3,082,449 downwards.
CTTTAAGCCCGCAGAAATTCCTGTCTTGGAGATATCTTCCAGTAAAGCAGGCATTTCATGCTTGGCTGGCAACCGCTTCAACATGTTTCCAAATTTTTCCTGCATTATTTTTAATTGATTTCGATATTGATGAAGACTTGCTGCCTGGTGTTGCTTTAGCTCAAATTTAGCTCTCAATGTTTTTTCTTCTTTAGTCAAAGTCTCATATTGTTCAAAATTGGCTTTCACAATAAGCCAGTATCCTAAAGCTACAACGATGATGATCACCAGACCTATCATACCGAATTTAACCGGCTTCGGCCATTGACCTATATTCTCCAGTGTCAATTCATTCAAGTTAATATTATTCATAACGATTTATATTATCCTGTCACCTTGTTATCAGGTTTTAATACAAAACTTAATCTAAACTCATTTTCCTGCACAATTTCCTGAGATTTTTGTTCAGCAGTTGGTTTTTTTATTTCAGTTAATATAGGATTTCGAATCCACTGATTGCGTTCAATATTCCTCATTAGTTCAGAAATGTTGGTGTTCGATTGGGCATAACCCCAAACAGTAACAATGTCTTCCTTTCGTTCCATTTGGGTAATATAAACACCTTCAGGCATAACTTTTATAAGTTCGTCAAATAAGTGAACAGTAAGAATACGGGTAGATTGAAGGTTTTGCACAATAAGCATGCGAGAAATAAGTGCTTCACGAATCTGCTTTAAATTTTTTATTTCTGCAATTTGTTTATCCAATCTGGTAATTTCATCTTTTAAACGCTGGTTACGCGAAATCTGGTTTTCTACAATAGACTTTGCATAATAATTCAAAATAAAAACAATAAATGCAGCAACCACCAGCCCTAACACCAGCATGGTAGTAAACCATTTCTTTTCCTGCTCTCTTTTAAGCTCCCGCCAGGGAAGTAAATTAATCTCTGTCATAATTCACTCTATTGACCTCAGTGCCAATCCACAAGCAACAAGCAATGCAGGCGCCTCCTTATTGAGGACTTCCGAGTTAAGCATTTTACCCAATTGCATATGTTTAAAGGGATTTGCAATGGTCGTAGGTACTCCTAATTGTTGCTGGATAAGATCAACCAGTCCTTCCTGCCGTGCCAATCCACCTGCAAGAAGAATATGATCCACAAAACCATGGTTGCTGGTAGAATAAAAAAACTGCAAGGTACGTTTAACCTGTAACAGCATCATTTCCTGAAAAGGCTCCAGTACCGTTTCCTTGTAATCTTCGAGCAGCTGATTTTGCATGTAGGCTTCCAGAGCCTGTTCATAGGTCATTTCATATCGCTGTGCCAATGATTCAATGAGAAGCCGGGCACCAAATTCCTCTTCACGGGAAAACACCGTTTTCATTCCATGCAAAACAAATAAATGCGTGTAGTTGGCTCCTACATCAATCACAGCAATAACTTTATCTACCCCTTCCGCCGGAAGATCAGGGGCTATTAACTGTACTGCCCGTTCGACAGCATAAGATTCAACATCAACTATTTTAGCCTCAAGACCTGCCTGGGTAAGTACCTCAGCTCGATTACTTACATTTTCCGCTCGGGATGCGACAATCAACACATCAAGCATGGTGGAATTTTTTGCTGAAGGCCCAAGGATTTCAAAATCAATATTAATTTCATCTATAGGGTAAGGGATATATTTATCAGCTTCCATGACGACCAGTTCTTCCATCTCCTCGTCATTTAAGCCTTCATTGATTTGTATTACCTTATTAATGACAGCGGAGTCAGGTACCGCTGCAGCCGCTAGTTTAGTGGAAAATTTTGCGCGAGAAGTTGCTCTTTTAATGCATCCAGCTACCGCATCAACATCCTTAATTACATTCGCTTCTACCGCTTTTTCGGGCAAAAGTTCGCTGGCATAAGCATTCAACTGATAATTCGGAGCCTCACCAGAAATCTCCAGGATCTTAACGGAAGTTGAGCTGACGTCTATACCCAATATTGATTTCTTTTTAGGCTTAAGCAATTTGAGCACGCCACTCGTCTCCTGTGTATTTAAAATCTATTTCTAATGATAACCCACTAATTTAACATATATTTTACAATAGTAACGTAAGCCACTTTAAAATGGAAATATTTTGTTAAAAACTCATGTTACGCAGCGCAGTATTTTTACATGATTTTGCCCTTGTTTCTCTGAGAGAAAGTATTGCACTGAAACCAATCTTTAAATATAGTCATTTATCAAGGTGTAAAATCTGATGTCATTTTTTTATTAAAAGGAGTTAAAAAATGTTGCCCAGTCTGTCAACCGTCTTAAATTCACTCGTTACCGTTATTATCCGATATCATGACAGCCAACGTGTCAAACCCTTGGTGCTTTCCCGAAAATCCGAAGATTTTCATGAAAAAGCCAATGAATTGCTTAAAGAACCTACAGACTCCTTAGTAGGTCTGTTAACGAATTATATCAATCAGTGCACCACTGATATCAACTATCCCGAACGCAAAGATTTTTTAATGTTTATTCTGTATCAAGTTGAATACCTGAATAATGTACTTACGAGTGAAGAAAGTTTTGATACGAAAAAACTTAAAGACACCCATGAACATCTGTCTCAATTACTTATTGATGCCCGCCAACTGCTTAATACCTCCAAAGGAACATCTTATACGGTAAGCTGGGGACATAATAAAACGCTGCTTGATGGATTATATGGTACTTACAGTTTTTGCAATTCAGGTACCATTTTAAAAGAAGAGTTATTGAAAAGATTACACTTACGCATAACGTCCGATGATGAAGAAATAAAACAAACCAGCCAAAGCTTATGCAATGATTTTAATAATATGTTAGTAGCAAAAGAAAAAAATGTTCTGGAAAAAAAGTTGAAGGAAAGCGAGGACAAAAATCAACAATTAACATTGGAAAATGAGAAACTGGAAGAGGAAAAATCACAGTCCGAAAAAAGAATGGAGGTCATAGAGAAAGAGTTAAAGGAAACCAAAGACAAAAATCAACAATTAACGTTGGAGAAAGAGAACCTGGAAGAAAGCATAAGCTCCCAAAAAAGTGAATCACGCAGGTTAAGTCATGAAAATCAGCAGTTGCGACAGGAAAATACTCGGCTTAAAAATGACGCGCCAAAAAATACCTCTTCTATTAATCCGCTTATGCCTAATCTTTTTTTAGGTAATCCCTGGAGCAAACCTTACTTCTTAGGCAGAGATATAGCACAACTTGAATTCGACTCAGATGAGGAAAAAAAAAGCCCTGAACAACTACTTGTTGACTAATAAATAATCTTTCTGTTCTCATGTTAATTATTTAAAGACCATAATGTACAAATAGCACGTATAGTGTATTGAAACAATAACTGTAAAATCCTGCGAGTTTTTCAGAAGGCCTGATTGGAAAAACTCGCAATATCTGAGAAAATCCTTGTATAATTGTTGATTAATTTAAATAAGGTCAGCCTGATTGATTATGAAAAAGCCAACGTACTTCTGGCGTAAGGGGATATGGGCTCTGCTGAGTCTTTTTTTTCTTTTTATCGTTTGTCTAAGTGGAATATATCTCTATCTGACAAGCCAATTGCCCGATGTGGAATCTTTAAAAACTGTCCAATTACAAGTTCCTTTACGAATATACACCAAAGACGGTTTGCTCATTCAGGAATATGGTGAAAAAAGACGTATTCCAGTCAGTTACGAAAACATCCCTCCCACACTAATACATGCAGTACTGGCTACAGAAGATCAGCGCTTTTTTGATCATCCCGGTGTTGATGTTTTAGGATTGGGACGAGCAGCCATTCGCATGTTGCAAACAGGAACTCGTTCTCAAGGGGGCAGCACCATTACCATGCAGGTGGCACGTAACTTCTTTCTGACGCGTAAAAAAACCTTTTTAAGAAAATTTAATGAAATTTTACTGGCTATTAAAATTGACAGGGAACTTAGCAAAGAAAAAATACTGGAACTTTATCTTAATAAAATCTATCTGGGTAACCGTGCTTATGGAGTAGGAGCCGCAGCCATGGTGTATTATGGCAAGGAACTCAATGATCTTAATCTTGCACAACTGGCCATGATTGCCGGACTACCCCAGGCCCCCTCAACACAAAACCCCATTGCCAACCCCCTGGCCGCCAAAAAACGCCGTGATCATGTGTTGGAGCGCTTATTGGAAGAAAAATATATCAGTGAAGAACAATATCATGAGGCCATAAACCAGCCTATTACCGCTAAATATCATGGCACGACAATTGATATTAATGCGCCCTATGTGGCTGAAATGATTCGTCAGTCTCTGGTGGATCATTTTGGAGAAGAAGCTTATACCAAGGGATATAAAGTTTACACCACCATCGATGGTAAGTTACAGGAAGCAGCCAACCAGGTTGTTGAAAATCATTTAATAGCCTATAGCCGACGCCATGGCTATAAAGGGCCGGTAGCCAATATTGGTGAAAAAGACAGCCGATCTGCAGAAACGCGCCATAAAATTCTGGCACAATATCCAATAATGAATCATTTAATACCGGCTATTATCACAGCCGTTGAGGATAAAACAACGACTGCGGCTATCGGTAATGGTGAAAGCATCATTATCCCTTGGAGTGGTTTATCCTGGGCAAAGCCTGCCTTAAAAAACGGCTGGGTAGGTCAGTCTCCAACCAAAGCCGAACAAATTGTTTCTGTGGGCGATGTCGTTTATGTCCGTAAAGTTGGTGATACTTGGGAATTGACACAGATTCCCCAGGTGGAAGCCGCCTTAGTTGCACTTGATCCTAAAAATGGTGCAATCAGAACATTGGTCGGGGGTTTTAATTTTCAAAAGAGTAAATTCAACCGAGCCACCCAAATGAATCGTCAACCTGGCTCCAGTATAAAACCCTTTATCTATGCCGCCGCCTTAAATAAAGGTTACACACTTGCCAGTCTAATCAATGATGCCCCTATCGTGGTGGACGATCCCAGCCAGGCAAACTTATGGCGGCCACATAATGCTAACCGAACATTCAACGGCCCTACTCGCCTGAAAGAAGGTTTAATTCGTTCACGCAATATGGTATCCATTCGAATTCTTGATGATATCGGTATTGATTATGTCATCGATTTTCTGACTCAGTTCGGCTTCCAAAAAGACACTCTTCCTCATTCTCTCTCTTTAGCCTTGGGTAGCTTGTCTGTCAGTCCAATGGATCTGACCGCGGCATATGCCATTTTTGCAAATGGAGGTTTTAAGGTGGAGCCTTATTTAATCGATCGTATCACTGACAGCGAAGATAAAGTCTTGCTGCAAGCTAAGCCGAGCATTGCCTGCGATCCTTGTGATGACAGTAATGATCCATCTTCACTGGCTCCACGAGTCATTCCTGAAAGTATTGCCTTTTTAATGAACACTGCTCTCAGAGATGTCATACAGCATGGTACAGGCCGAGGAGCAAAAGCGCTGAATCGCAACGACATTGCCGGAAAAACAGGGACTACCAATGATCAGGTGGACGCATGGTTTGCAGGTTTTAATCCAGATTTAGTGGTTACTGCCTGGGTTGGTTTCAATACACCGCAGTCCCTGCACGAATATGCCGCCAGTCTTGCCTTACCTCTTTGGGTTGATTATATGAAAATAGCTCTTAAGGATCTGCCGGAGAAAGAATTAAAGCAACCCGATGACGTGATTGCCGTTCGTATCGATCCTAAAAGTGGACTTTTAGCCAGACCGGAGCAGGAAAACGCGATAATTGAATATTTTCGCGAAGAAAATGTACCTGCTGAAGAAAATCTATCCTCAGCAAATTATAAAAATCCACAACAGGCAGGAGTTATTGAAAATTTATTTTAACCCGGCTTTTCCTGGCGTGTCGTCACGAAATTATTTGAGCAAAAATTTGGCTAATTTTGCAGCCAAAAAATCTCATAACGACACACTCTAGAGCACTGAATGATTTAAATATGTACAAATTAAATTTGATTATTGACGAATCAGAAATATTAATTCTGTCTCTAAGTTCTGCGGCATGTCCGCAGAATCCAGTGATGTTGAGAGATTTCTAGATCCCAAAGACGAACTACGGGACGTAGAAAGTGTATATCAATCAATGAAATTGACTCCTTCTAAGTCAAATATTGGCTATACACTTTTAAATCATTCGGTGTGCTCTAGTCAAGATTAAGTTTTTTTAATCGATAACGAAGTGTCCGAAAGCTTATCCCTAATAAACGAGCGGCTGCTGTACGATTCCATTTTGTTTTTTCCAATGCATTTAATATAATCTCTTTTTCCTGTTCAAGCAGAAAGCCATCCAGACTTTCTGCATCTTCAACCAGTGTAGGAGAAATTTGTGTGCTTTTTTTAGGTATATGCAAGTCTTCTTCATGAATGGTTTCACCTTCACACATAGCCAAAGCACGTTCCAAAATATTTTCCAACTCTCGCACATTTCTGGGATAGTTATACTGCTGTAATTTTTTAATACAGTTTTGTGCCAGTTTTACTGGCTTTCTATTTTGATTTTTACATAGCTTTTTCAATATATGCTCAGAAAGAGCAGGAATGTCAGATATTCTTTCCTGCAAAGTAGGTACACGAAGTTCGATGACATTAACTCGATAATATAAATCTTGGCGAAAACGTCCTGACTCAATCTCAGTCAGCAAATTTTTGTGGCTGGCACTGAGTATACGAACATCTACAGAAATTTCATTTAATTCCCCCACAGGTTTTATGGCTTTCTCCTGAATAGCGCGCAACAATTTAACTTGCATTGATAAAGGCAACTCTGCGATTTCATCAAGAAACAAAGTCCCTCCATGGGCTGCGACAAATAAACCTCGCTTATCACTGACTGCTCCTGTAAAACTTCCCTTTTTATGGCCAAAAAATTCTGATTCCATTAATTCAGTAGGTATGGCTCCACAGTTCACGGGAATAAAAGGCTTATCACTTCTAGGGCCATTGGCATGAATCAATTGGGCAACCAATTCTTTACCTACTCCCGACTCCCCCTGAATAAAAACAGGTGCCTGGCTGCGGGCTAACTTGCGTATATTATGGCGTAAATTCTGCATAACAGCGCTGTCACCCACCAATTTCCCACCATCCAGCACCTCGGTTTGATTTTTTTGCTGCATGGATAAAGCTGTTTTGACCAAATCTTTCAGCATAGGCAAATCAATAGGCTTTGAAACATAATCAAAGGCTCCTGCTTTAAGAGCATTCACAGCACCTTCAACATTCCCGTAAGCCGTGATAACAGCTGCAGGAATTTGCAGGTTATGCTTTTGAATGTGTTTGACAATTTCAATACCATCACCATCCGGTAAACGCATATCGGTAAGCACCAGGTCATAGTGAGGATTGTTATCGATAAAATTAATTCCTTGCTGATAATTTTCCGCACAATCACAGTCTAAGCCCATACGAGAAAGTGTAAGTGAAAGCAACTCACGCATATCGGGCTCATCATCTACAACCAGTATTTTGTTTTTTTTCATATTAACAACTCGTTATAATTATTCACAATTATAGCAAAACAGCATCCTTCCTCTATTCCATGAAGTAAGGTCAAGCGTGCCTGATTAATTTCACATAAATCTCTGGCAATAAATAACCCCATTCCCGTACCCGAACGTACTGTCGTAAAAAATGGTTCAAATATTTCATTTTCTATTTCTTTCGGTATACCAGAGCCTTTATCACATACAGACAGCATTGTTTCTCTTGCTGACTGGGAGACATTTATTTTAATCGTAACATTTCCTTCTTTGTCACGACCATGCTGCATGGCATTTTCACAGAGAATAACCAGTACTTGTTCCAGCTGACTTTTATCAAAAATTAAAACAGGCTTGTTGTTTTTTGGTGATTTGACAATAAATTGACACGCATTGTTCTGGGAAAAATTCCTCTTAAACTGAGGTAGAAAAGCATTTAAATTGATGGCTTGAGGCTTCGCCTGTTCTCTTCTTGATAACTGAAGAACATTTTTTATAACACCGTTCATTCTCTGACAATTATTAATAATCATCTGCTTTAAATGAACATCTTCGGAAGATAATTCACTGGTATCCCCTAATAATTGTATAGCGTGGGCTATTGTCCCCAGGGGATTACGTAATTCATGGGCAATACTGGCAGAAAACCGCCCCAAAGAGGCCAATTTAAGTTGTTGGGCTTCTTGAGCAACTTCCATCATATTGTCAAGAATAATTAATACCGCTGGATGATTTCCAATTGTGGTTGAAAAAAAATGAACTTTTAAATAAGGCTCTTTTAACGTGGTCTGTCCTATTTTTTCCTTGTGATCCGATTTTTTTAAAAAAAATGAAAATTTTTTATTCAGTTCTAAAGACAAGTCTTTCAGCATTCTGATGTCTTTTTCAGAAGGAATATTGAAAAATTCTTTGGCTGAAGAATTAATCAATTTAATATGACGGTTAATATCCACATAGATGATACCTGAGTGTAATCGCTCAACAATATACTCATTGATTCGTTGCAATCCTGCCAACTCATGGCTTCGATGTTGAGCCAGAGTCTCGCTGACACGAACCCAGTTTGCCAGATACCAAGCGGTCAGTGCTGTGGCAAAAAAGCCGGCACCATAAATACCGCTGTAAAAAAAAGTTTCCAGTTCCTTTTGAGGAGTATTTACATATTCAATCATGCTACCGAACAACAATATACAACTGGCCAGTGCAGCGAAATAAATTGCCCGCCTTCCAGGAACCAAAATACTTAATGCTGCAATGATGACATTTAATAAAATACCAAAACCCGATTGAATCACACCAAGAATGGTCAGCAAACAGGCTATGACAAGCACATCTACGGTACCAGACAACAGAACCTGGAATTCAAAACCTACAATTCTCTTAAGCCACAAGTAGAAAAAAACCAACCCGCAAAAAAAATAAAATCCCAGCAATACATAGTAAGCAAAAGGTAAGATATAAGCAGGAGAATGATAAAGAAAAATAGCCCAAAAAAGAATGATATTGATTAGTCGATAAATATTGTAAATCAATAGCATGCGCCATCGTCGGGTTAAACGATGTTGCTTTATAGGATGAAATGTCTTCATGTCATTTTTATTTTTCTGGTTCACTTTAACTTATTGTTTTTTTAATTTATTTTTACATCAATAAAGATGCATATTTCCCTCATCACTCTTTTTATTCATTCTAGAAAAACAGGCAATATTCAACTAAAATATAGGATAATAGTTGATCATTCGCCAATATACTCATGGCGATAAGGTTTTAGCCATGAACAGCAAACTGGATAAAATTGCCAATCCTCTTAATTTTTATAAAAATCCCATAGATGTTGACAAGGATAAAGAATTAACCATAGGTGAAAAGATAAAAGTCCTGCAAAATTGGCTGGATGATATTAATTTGCGCCAAATTGCTGAGGCCGAGAACATGCCTTCCTATCATCCTTCACGATATCATATGGCAGAAATTGAGCAATTGTTACGTCAATATCAAAATAAAGCATAAAATTATAGAGTATAAAATGACTCATGATACCGGAATCTCGGATGACGTACACAGAGGCTTTAGTTATACTATGCAGAAACCCCTGTGTGTAAAACTAAAATTAACTCATGCAAGCAAGTTTGTTATTTGAGCAATTAATCGCAAAGCATCATTTGTCCCCCACTCAAATGCAGAGCGTCATTCAATCCTGCATGTCAGGTGAATTAACCGATGTCCAGATTGCCACCTTTCTGGCTCTTATGCGCAGTAAAGGAGAGACTGTTGAAGAATTAACAGCCGCAGCAAGCGCAATGCGCTCATTTGCTCATTACCTTGAACTTGGTGATTATTTGATTGATATTGTAGGAACAGGAGGCGATCAGAAAAATACATTTAATGTATCCACAGCCTGTGGTTTTGTTGTGGCCGCATCCGGTGTAAAAGTTGCCAAGCACGGTAATCGTTCGGTCTCAAGCCAGAGCGGTAGCGCTGATCTTTTGGAAAGGGCAGGGTTTAAACTTCATTTGGATGACGAAGCCGTCAAAACATGCATTGCTCAGTGCAATATTGCTTTTCTCTATGGGCCACAGTACCATCCAGCCATGCAGAACGTGCGAACCGCTCGTCAACAACTGGGCATCAGAACCATATTCAATTTGTTAGGCCCCCTGCTTAACCCTGCTCAGGTCAAACGACAAATTCTGGGGGTTTATGCTCGAAAATGGATGCAGCCTCTTGCCGATGTCTTGGTGAATCTTGGCTCTGAAAGAATATTGGTTATTCATTCACAGGATGGAATGGATGAAATCAGTATAGCTGCAGAAACTGATGTTCTTGAATATCATAATGAACATTTTTATCAGTGGTCTTTAAATCCTGCCGACTATGACATTCGGCACCAAAATTTAGATGGTATTACTGTCCGTTCATCTTCTGAAAGCCTGGATATGATCTGGTCCGTTCTGAGTGGAAAAAAGAATGCCGCACGAGACATGGTATTACTGAATTCTGCCGCAGCAATATATTGTGCCCATGATCATCTGAGCTTTAAGGATGCGCTGGAAAAAGCCGCATTAGCTATTGACAGCGGCAAGGCCGCAGAACATTTCAAAAAACTTCAACAATTAACCGTGAAGCTAGCAAAATGAACAATCAATATCAAAGCATTTTACAGAATATTGCCAAACATAAAGCCATAGAAGTCAGTGAAGCAAAGAAAAAACATCCTGTTGCTATGCTAAAACAGCAAAAAATCAGCAAACCCAGGGATTTTTTAGCAGCCTTGAGTGATAAATCCACGCCTGCCATCATTGCAGAAATTAAACGTGCTTCACCCAGCAAAGGTCTTATTCGTGAAGATTTCAATGTTGGGCAAATAGCTGAAATTTATGAAGCCAATGGAGCAAGATGTCTTTCCGTCCTTACTGACATTGATTTTTTTCAAGGACATCCTGATTTTCTGGCTATTGCTAAATCACACTGTTCCCTGCCAATTTTACGCAAGGATTTTATCATTGACAGCTATCAAATCCATGAAAGCCTGTATCTGCAGGCTGATTGTATCCTGTTGATTGCTGCTATACTGGATAATGTTCAGTTACATGATTATTGTCAATTGGCTCAGGAACTCGGTCTTGCCGTGTTGGTCGAAAGTCATACAAAAGACGAACTCGAACGCGCTCTAAATTTACCTACCCCACTCATGGGCATTAATAATCGCAGCCTCCATCATTTCACTACGGATCTGAAACACAGTATCGAATTGAGTCAAATGATACCCAAAGACAAATTGATTATCGCTGAAAGTGGAATCAACAGTTATCGTGATGTACAACTGCTGCAACAGCATGGCATTCACATTTTTTTAATTGGTGAAAGTCTTATGAGAGCGGAGAATATTGGGAATCAACTGCAATGTTTCATTAAAGGAAGTCCGGAACCTCATACTCCCTAGCAAGTCTTTATTTGTTTATTCTTCGTTAAAAATGCACCACATTAAATACGGTTTTTTCTATATTACATCTTGCCCCGCCAGAAAAAATTTGTTTTAATCATACAGGTCTAACGACACTCGCATGGAAAACGCTTAAACAGCAAAATTGAATTTAGCAAGTACTATCTAATGGAATGAATGGATGATGTCAGGGGATTTGGCAATATTTTTTTCAAAACAAATGTTATGGCAGGCAATGCTGGTTTCACTACCTGTTGTCTCCGTCAGCTTAATTTGCGGTTTATTCATATCTGTTCTACAGGCCGCTACGCAAATTCAGGATTCCACCTTAAGTTTTATACCTAAACTTTTAGCTGCTGTGCTTATGTTAATGTTTTGCAGCGGATGGATGTTGCATCAGTTAACTGAATATGCTCGTCAAATGATCACTCATATCCCCGAGGTTCTGAGATGATCATACACTTAAGCTGGCTTATTACAATTTATCTGATTGCTATCAGACTCGGTACGGTCCTATTGTTTACCCCTATTCAGGCCATCAAAAGTTTACCGATACGTGCGCGACTTTTCCTGGTGTTTATTTTTGCTCTCTTTATCTCACTGCAAACTGAGGCGATCCACTATGATCCTGCAATGTCCATAGTGATCAGCGGATTATGCGAATTTGCCAATGGCCTTATTCTATCCCTTAGTATTTATGCCATTTTTTCCATTTTTCAGATGGCTGGCCAATTTATTGACAATCAAATGGGGCTCAATGCAGCCACCTTGTTTAATCCTTTGGAACATGGGCATGAATCCATTACAGCACGTTTATTATCCATGCTAGCAGTCTTGATATTTTTTACCACAGAAGGCCACCATCGATTAATGGAGGGATTGGTTTATTCCTTTAGAAAGATCCCTCCAGGACAAATGATCCTTTTTGATGGCTTCAAACCTGTGCTTCAGCAATTTAGCCTGATGTTTTCATTATCCTTTACCATTGCTTCTCCCGCTGCGCGCCATGGAAGGCTGAAAGCCGAGGCGCGTAGTCCGCGATAGGCTGCGATTTTTTTAAACAGCCCGAAGGGATGTTAAAAAAATCTTTCTGCAGCCGTTAAGTCATTGGTGAAGGCGTACGCTTTGCTCGTTCAGAGCAAACGTACCGTAAACAGGACGCTCGCGGCCCAAACACTTCGCGCGTTGGCGAGTCGATTTTGGGGACTTGGATGTCCCAAAATCTTTCATGAGGTAGCGCGACTCTTGTGTGGTTATTAGCCTTTTGGCGATCGAGCTTATTGGTTCAGTTTTAACACGCAGCATGCCGCAAATGAATGTTTATTTTCTAACCGTCCCTGTAAGAATTTTATTAGGCATCGTTTTGTTAATTTTACTACTTCAATTTTTTAGCCCTCTTTTATCAAATCTATTTAATCAATTGTTTCGACATTGGCAGGGAATTATCCAATGAGTGAAAAAACAGAAAAAGCTTCGCCATTTAAATTAAAAAAAGCAAAAGAACGGGGGCAAGTGGCTAAAAGCAATGAGTTGAATACTATTCTGACTCTTTTTATTTTCTGCCTTCTCTCTTTAGCTCTCTGGCAACAGTTGTTTAATGATTTATTAGCATTATTTAAAAAAATCATTATCTCCTCTTTCGATTTTCATTACTCCATTACCCATATACATGGCCTGTTTTATGCTTTGTATTCTTCTCTGCTCTCTCATTGGCTTCCTTTTGCTTTGGCAATTGCTCTTAGCATAATTCTGTCTACGATTGGCCAAACCGGATTCGTCTGGTCCGTCAAGCCCCTGGTACCTGATTTCAGACGACTCAACCCTGTCATGGGTATGAAACGTATTTTTTCAGTTCGCTTATTTTTTGATCTATCTAAAAATGTAACCCGGCTGCCTGTTGTGTTGATAACAGCCGTGATCATTTTATATTGCTCTTTATCGAAGCTTATCTATCTGATTTATCTATCTCCGCAAAAAGCCGCCCCGGAAATTCTACATTTAATACTAAAGATTCTGTTTCATATTTTACTGGGGCTTTCTGTCATTGCCTGTCTTGATGCTCTCTATACACATTGGAAATATCGACGTGATCAACGCATGAGCAAGCAGGAAATAAGAGATGAATACAAACAAAGGGAAGGCGATCCCAAAATCAAACGAAAAATAAAACAGTCGCAACAGCAAATGAGAGAAAAGATGATTTCCTTAAATCAGGTGAAACAGGCTGATGTGATTGTCACTAATCCTACATCCCTTGCGATTGCTCTAAAATACGAGCGGGGTCTTATGCCAGCACCTAAAGTGTTATGTAAAGGACAAGGGGAAATTGCGCTACAAATTAGAAAAATTGCTCTACAAAATCAAATACCCATTATTGAACATGTCTTACTAGCCCGAACTCTTTTTCGAGAGATCCACCTTAATCATAGCCTTAAGCCCATTCATTTTGCCATGGCAGCCGAAGTATTTCGTGAAGTCTATCGTTTAAAAGGAAAAACGTATGGCAACAAATCCTAAACCAATTCACAGTGAAGAATTTATCGTAATCGCAGCCATCGGTATTTTGCTTATTTTGTTTATACCCATACCTCCTGCTTTACTTGATGTCTTGTTAGTTATAAATTTCAGCTGGGCTTTGGCCATTTTACTTCTCACCTTTTACACAGATAAGCCTTTAAGCTTTTCCACTTTTCCAGCTTTATTGCTAATTTCAACGCTATTTCGTCTGGCTTTAAATATTTCAGCCACACGTCTTATTCTTTCAGATGGGCATGCGGGACAAATCATCCAATCCATTGGCCATTATGTCATCCATGACAATTATGTGATGGGATTAGTGGTGTTTTTAATTCTTATTATTGTTCAATTTATCGTAGTCACAAACGGTTCCCAGAGGGTTGCTGAAGTTGCTGCCCGTTTTATACTCGACAGCATGCCGGGAAAACAGATGAGCATTGATGCTGATCTGAATATGGGGCTGATACCACAGGAGGAAGCTAAAAAAAGACGTGCGCAACTGGAAAAAGAAGCCAATTTTTACGGTGCAATGGACGGTGCAAGTAAATTTGTCAAGGGCGATGCTATTGCAGGAATTCTAATTATACTGGTTGATATTATTGGAGGATTTGCTATTGGTATTGCACAAAAAGGACTGAGTCTGACTCAATCCATCCAGACTTATACTTTATTGACTGTGGGTGATGGTCTAATCACTCAAATTCCAGCCTTAATTATTTCAACAGCTACCGGTATTATTGTTACTCGAGCAGCAACCGATGCAGAGTTGGGCAGTGAAGTCATACGGCAAATTGCTGCCTATCCTAAAACCCTGGTTATGGTTTGCCTTGGCTTGTCTGGCCTTTTGTTTTTAAAAGGAATCCCCATCCTCCCCGTTATCAGTATTCTGGCTGTTCTTGCGCTGTTAACCTGGTATGCCTTTAGAGCAAAACATCAGGAAAATGATGAGCCGGCGGAAAAATCCATTTATGAAAAAATCAAAATTTATCCGGTCGAAATTGTATTAAATCCCGAATTATACAATCAATTACAGACTCAGGAATTTGAAATCCTGAGTCACATCAATGAAATGCGTGAACGGATTGCTTTTGATCTTGGTTTTGTGCTGCCTGAAATCAAATTTCGAGCAGATCCCAAAATAGGCTACCCTTTTTACGGTATTGCCATTGAAGGACATGTCTCCTCTCGATACCATCAATTACATGTGGACAAAAGACTCGCCTTAAATATTCACAATGGCTCAAATCAAAATCTCGTTAAAAGCGGTGGAATAGAAGTTCGGGATCCTGGTTATAGTCTTCCTGCGGTCTGGATTAGTGTAAATCAATGCACAAATGCAGAAAAAGAAGGCTTTAAACTCAATCACCCATTATCTGTCCTCATGACACATTTAAATGAAACCATCCTCCAACATATGGCTGAATTACTGAGCAGAGATGAAACTGAGCGTTTACTATCTCAGGTCGAGATTAAAAAAATGGCTGATGAATTGGTTCCCGGTTTATTGCCTTTGAGCCATGTCCAGCGTATCCTGCAAAATCTTCTTCAGGAAAAAGTATCAATTCGTTATATTCGCCAGATCCTTGAAGTATTACTTGAGCATGCAAAAAATCTTAATGATCTCACACAATTAACGGAGCTTGTGCGCTCAAGATTAGCATTGTCTATCTGCCAAAAACTCCTCTCAGCACAGAATAAACTTTATGTATTAACGCTTGAGTTATCTTTAGAACAAAAACTAAACCAGAGTATCCACCAGAATATCTTCAGTCCTGAACCAGAAATCACAGAGAAAATATTGACATCACTGATGCAACAGGTGGAACAAATGCTTAACGAACGTAAACGTCCTATCCTGCTTTGCTCTGCAATACTCAGAAAACATTTAAAAAATTTAACTCACCGAATTTTACCTCATCTTACAGTTTTAGGTATGAACGAAATCCCCGTCAATATACAAGTGGAATCATTTGGAATCATTAAATAAGGAATTGTTATGTTGAATGCAATCAGCGCGGCCCAGGTGGCCATGAATCAAGATCAGTTAAAAATGCAGGCAGTCAGTCAAAACATCAGTAATATGCAAACACCGGCATATCAAAGATTTATTCTTACCGAAAGTGGCTTTGATGAACACCTAGCTGCAAATATTGAGAATATATCAAAAAAAATGCGCCAAAATCATCTCCAGGAACAAGGCACATTAACACAGACTCACCGGCCTCTTGATGTTGCCATTTCCGGGAGAGGTTATTTTCAGGTTCAAACAGAAAACGGTGTCTTTTATACTCGAAGAGGTGATTTCCACATTAATGAACGTGGTGAATTAACCACCGCTTCTTCCGCTCTGGTATTGGGTAAAAATGGACCTGTTCACATTGATGAGGGTGATTTCATTATTGATCGAACGGGCCATCTATTTATCGATAAACAAAAAATTGATCAGCTAAACGTGGTTGATTTTAAAAATGATTCTTCATTGAGCTATGCCGGACATGGCCTTTATCAATGCAACACCGCACCAGAACCTGTAAACAGCGCTACTTATATTCTACAAGGCTTTGTTGAACAGTCTAATGTAAAATCCATAGATGAAATGACGGAAATGCTAAAAATTTCACGTCATTTTGAAGCATCTCAGAAAATCATGCGCATGGCTGATGCATTAATTTCCTCCGCTGTCAATCAACTGGGAGAGGGTAATGTCTGACGCTATATCTATTGCAGCAAGCGGTTTAAAAACCGAGTCTTATTTCATTGACAAAATTGCCAATGATATGGCTAATCTGAATACAGCTTCCTACAAGGCAACTCTATTGTCCTTTGAAGACATGGTCTATGAAAACATTCATGGAGATCATCCCCTGTTTACCAACACCCATAGCATCAAAATAGGTTTAGGCAGTGCGATAACGAAATCAGAAAAAGATTTTTCCATGGAACCATTAAAACCATCAAATAACTGGCATGATATAGCGATTAACGGCGCTGGTTTTTATCAGGTCATTACGCCTGAAGGGAACATGGCTTTTTCACGCCATTCAACGCTTACTATCGATGCTGATCGCTATTTATGCACTCACGATGGATTAAGATTAACAGATAACATTCAAATTCCTGAAGATTTTGAAAAAATCACCATTAAAGCCAACGGTGATGTTGAGGCCCAAGTGCCAGACGATTCAGAGCCGCAACATCTCGGCTCCATCAGGTTGGCTAAATTTATTAATCCGGAAGCTTTAACACCTGTCGGTGCAGGATTATACACCAAGCCTGAGGAAGTCGCTGAACCTATCATAGATGCCCCTGGCAGCAGTGGTATTGGTGAGTTGGCGCAACACCAGATTGAAAGTTCAAACGTGGATATGGTCAATTCACTCATGCAGCTTACCCTTGCTCAAAGAATTTATCAACTCAATGCCAAGGCAGTTCAGATTGCCGATGAACTGGAAAAACTGACCAATGAATTACGTGGCTAGAATTTTATTTTTTATGATTATGGTTCAGAGCGCTTTTTCACAGATTAACATGCGCTTTCGAGCACATATTCCCCCTCATGCCTCAACGCTAGGTGATCTTGTTCTCATTTCACCTCCGCATGAAAAAATGGCTAATCTCTCACTGGAAAGCCATCCTCAAGCAGGACAGATTTTAGACAAGAACACAATTTTAAAATGGATTCATCAAAAAAGCAGCGAACAACAGGTAAGATGGTTAGGAAAAACTACGATTCGGATTGGATGCAACATCAAAACCAAAGGTAAGCGCCTGGCTAAAATGGCTGAAAAGGCCTTAATACATCGTCTCAGTAATGCATCTTTTCACCACATTCAACTTAAACGTTTAAATGCAGTTTCAGATAGCGAACAAACCCTCGATTGCTTTAAAACTGTTATTCACTTAAGAAAGCTGCTGGCTAAAAAAATAGGCGTCTGGTTATACGGCAAAAATGAAAAACATCTTGTGTGGTTCCAGGTAAAAGCGCGGAAGGAAGCCTGGATTGCAAAACGCAGTATAAAAGCCAATGAAGTTCTTTCTTTAAAGGATTTTGATCGCCAGTCTATCAATATTGCTGGTTCAGATAGTTTTCCGGTGGACAAAATACCACAGGATTATTGGTTAACTCATAGCATTAATGCGCATGATGTATTGCTTGAAAAGCATATTGCACCTCTACCGCAAATCATTCAAGGAGAAAGTGTAAAAGTCCTTATCAAGAAACCCGGTTTAAACATTTACATGCAGGCTTTAGCTGAGCATAACGGCTACCTTGGTGAAATGATTAAGCTAAAAAACATAAAAAGCGATAAATCATTTTATGCCTATGTAACAGGCATAAAGCAAGTTGAGATCAGATTATGAAAAGACATCACTCATTTTGCAGGTTTCTAAATGCAACGGGACAAATAATTTTATTCAATGTCTTTATTCTTGCCACTCATCCAGCCAAGGCGATAAGTCTTTTTAATGATTATTATTATCGCTCTTTGATTGCAGATAAAAAAGCCAACATGCCTGGGGATTTACTCACAGTGATTGTTCTGGAAACCTCCAATGCACAAAGCAGCGCTGATCTTGCTTCTGGAAAAGACATCAAAGTAGCTCTTGAAGCCGGCTACAATCACAAAGAAGAAGAAATGAATTTCAGCTTATCAGGAAAAGGAAAAACAACAGCGAAAACCGGACGAAATGGAAAAATCAAAGCCTCACTTACGGTTCAAATCAAGCAAAACCTGGCAAACAATACCTATCTGGTCGAAGGAGTGCAAGCCATAAAAATCAATGGTGAATTACAGACCATTTTGCTTAGTGGTATTGTTCGCAAAGAAGACATCACGCCACAAAACACCATTCTATCTACACGATTGGCAAATGCTCATATTACTTACCAGGGACAAGGTTCTGTGTCTAATTCTCAAGACAGGAATTATATCTATAAAATACTTTCTTTTGCGGGGTTGGTTTGATGTTCAAATGTTGCCTCCCTTTTGTATTTTTATTGTTATTTTTTCCCCTTCATGCTGAGGTGCGACTAAAATCTTTGACTCATATTTCAGGGTTACAGGAAAATACGCTTACTGGATATGGATTGGTTATTGGATTGGCAGGCTCAGGAGATTCAAGGCGCAATAAAGACACCACTCAAGCTATTGCCAACTTGCTGCAATCTTTTGGTGTCAATCTGAGCCCCAGCGAAATTAATAGCCGTAATTCTGCTACAGTGATTGTGACCACAAAGCTTCCGCCCTTGGTTCATCAAGGGGATAAAATTGATGTGAATGTCAGCTCATTAGGTGACGCACGTAGTCTGTTAGGTGGTACATTACTGGTCACACCTCTTAAAGGAGCAGATGATCAGATTTATGCCTTGGCACAAGGTCCGATTTCCATCGGCGGCTTTAAATATGATCTATTTGGAAATGTTATTCAGAAAAATCATCCCACCACAGGAATGATTCCTGGTGGAGCTGTTGTCGAAAAATCTTTGTACACAGATTTAACGGACAAATCAGGTATTTTCCATCTAATCCTAAACCGCCCTGATTTCACGACTGCCGATTTAATTGAAGTCTCGATCAATCAAAAGTTTGGGATCAATACTGCTTTAGCTCGCAGTGCACAAGACATCGAGATCCATCCCCCACAGCAATACAGTAAACGTTTAATACGATTTATCAGTCAATTGGAAAATATTGTCCTGACACCCGATAACATTCCTACCATTGTGGTTAACGAACGAACTGGAGTCGTGATTGCGGGAGCCGATGTCAAGTTGGATGCAGTTACAATTTCTCATGGTAACTTACATATAGCCATTTCAACCGAATATAACGTTTCTCAGCCTACCCTGATTCGCAACGTAGGTCCGCAGGTTCATACAAGTATTACCCCATCAACCAATATTCAGGTGCGTGAGTCTAACGCCAATACTGTGCAATTGAAAAAAGAAGCTACGGTGGCTGATTTAATAGCGGCATTAAATAAGGTGAAAACTTCTACTCGAGACATTATTTCCATCCTGGAAAGCCTTCAGCGTGCCGGAGCACTACATGCTGAATTAATTATTCAATAAGGAGAAAGCGTTGGATACGGATAATACTGTTCAATTG
This sequence comes from Legionella israelensis, assembly GCF_004571175.1. NCBI lineage: Bacteria > Pseudomonadati > Pseudomonadota > Gammaproteobacteria > Legionellales > Legionellaceae > Legionella > Legionella israelensis. The sequence goes on along the minus strand of NZ_CP038273.1, from coordinate 3,062,408 downwards.
ATCAAATTGGCTCTTGATGCCTGTGATATGCGTCAAATTGCCTTAGCCAGTAATATGGCCAATATCCATACCCAGAACTATCAGGCTATAAGCGTCAATTTTGAAGAGCAATTAGACAAGGGTTCAGCACTTAAAAAGCTGGATTTATCGTCAATTAAACCTTTCTATCAGACAGAAGATATTAAGCTTTCTCCCGACTCTCTTTTGGCTGAGGGACTTAAAAACATGACACATTATCGTGCACTTATGCGAGGCCTTAATCAAAAATTATCCATATTGAAAATCGCTTTACACGGGAACAGTTCATCATGAGTTACAATCAGGTTTATCATATTGCTGCCGCGGGCATGGAGATCGAAAAACTGCGCTTTGAGATAGCTGCCCACAACATTAGTAATCAATACACTCTACGAAATATCGATGGCTCCTCTTTCCAACCGAAACAGCTTATTGTCTCGGCTCTTCCTTTCGATTCCATTTTAACGGAAAGCCTAAAAGGCAGCGTCGCCAAGGTAGACATCGTACCTGAAAATCTTCCTCCCAATAAAGTTTACCAACCCAATCATCCTGAAGCCGATCAAGAAGGCTACATTAACTATCCAGGATTAAGCACCGTGGATGAAATGACTACTCTTTTACGCGCCTCACGCACTTATGAGGCAAATATAAAAATCATGAACATGGCAAAAAGCATGTATATGCAAGCCTTAAGCATTGGAGAAGAGCGATGAATCTTAATGGTATTGAACCCGTGAATTTTTCTTCTGAAATAAAAACCATAGAATCAGTCCAGTATGAACAGGGGAATTTTGCTCAATGGTTAATCGATAAACTAGGAGAAACCAACCAACAACTTAAAGAAGCAGATAGTGCCTTACAGGAATTGGCTAGCGGAAAAAGTCAAAACATTCATCAAACCATGCTCACACTCGAGCAGGCCAAATTGTCCATGCAAATGATGGAACAAATTCGTAATCGAATCTTCTCTGCCTGGCAGGAATTTATGAAGGAGCAGATATAAGTGAAAGTACTCATCCATTGGTTTTTTCACCTGTCTTTGAAAGAACGCATTATTTTCAGCAGTTTTTTTATCATCATTCTTTTTTTTACACTCGCTTTGATAGGATGGACAATACATCAACCATACTCTGTATTATTTAAACAGTTAGATGCACAAGATGCGGCACAGATGATTGAGAAGTTAGAACAAGCCAATATTTCATACCAGCTAAGCAATGAAGGCCGTGATATCCTGGTGAAACAAAATGAGGTGAATCAAACTCGCCTGAAGTTAATGAGCGCTAACCTGCAAATTAAAGGAAATATTGGATTTGAGCTTTTTGATCAAAATGATTTTGGCATGACAGATTTTTCCAGAAAAATCAATTATCAACGCGCTTTGCAAGGTGAGCTGGAGCGTACCATTTCTTCTTTGGAAGAAGTTCGCCAGGCTCGTGTGCATTTGGTAATGCCAGAAGAACATCTTTTTCAGGAAGATACGAGAAAACCACAGGCAGCAGTCACATTAAAACTAGATCATGCCTTATCCCAACAACAAGTACTCAGCATTCAACGATTAATTGCCGCCAGCGTCCCGCAACTGAATCAACAGGATGTAATCATCGTTGATCAAAACAGCAACGATCTGACAGAGTTGGATGAAAAAGACACCAAAAATCATTTAATGTTGAAAAAAAGCCTTGAGCAATACCTGAATCAGAAAGTACAGAAACTACTTGTACGTATTTTTCCTGAACATCAAATTGCTGTTTCCGTAGATATAAGCATTAATTACGATGAGTTACAACGGGAATCCATCATTCCTCAACAGGAAGGGAGAATAACGCACGAAAAAGAAGTTCGCCATGCTATTCAGGATAAGATGAAAAAAAGCAAGTGGGATGAAGATATCAGCCTGGAAAAAAGTGTCCAGTTCGGAACACAAAAAGAATATTTCAAGCGAGCATCGGGCTCTATTGAATATATCAGTATCAGTGTCGCCCTTCCTGCAGACACAAAACCTCAAGAGATACAGCAGATAGAAAAATTAATTAAAAATACGATAGGCTTCAATAGCCAACGCGGAGACAGCATCAGTGTCGCAGCTCTCATTCCGCCACCCTCAACAAAGAGTAGAAATTTGCCAAGAAAAATAGTTGAGCACAAGAAAGAATCCCGAGAATTATTTCTCCCTATTTCGGGAAGTTTATTGCTTCTGTGTTTTATCGTCATTGTTTTGAGACAAATACAATATCGCAGAAACCGTCATTTGCTTCTCAAAGATTTAATATTATGGCTGCAAGAGAATTAAATCATGAAAAATCTTCTACTGGAAATAGCTCGATTACCTAAAAAACACCAATTATGGATTATTAAGCATTTGCCTGATGAATTACGTAAAGGATTGGTTAAAAAGAAAGGTTTATTACTTTTAAAGCAGGCAAGAAATTTTACCAAAATCAAAGCAAAACAGCAAGTTAGTTTACCTGTTTACAGCGGCTCCCGCCTAAGAAATTTTTAAAAAGCGGTATTAGCTCAGTTTTTATAGGGCAAGCGCAAGCGCTGAAATTAGATTCAGTCTAAAAAACAATCAATTTACAAGGTAGTTCAAATCCAATCCGGTATATAATAACAAAAAGATGCTTGCAGCATTATGATGAATTAGGCGCTAATGATGCCTTATGTCCAAACGCTAAAGCAGACCATAAGTCCTCAATACTATTGATAAAAAAATCAAAAAATAATGCTCGTTTTCTTTCCCATAACGAGCGCTTAGTATGCAATCTTGCAAGTGCTTTTTTAAATAGTTTACAGCCAAGCTGCTGCAGCTGATCAACAAAAAAAGCAAGCATCATCAAATGAGCAAATACGGTGCTCAAATGTTTATTACCATGACCAAAATTGTGCTCAAACTGATATCCTTGATTTTTTAATGTATTAAACGTTTCATTTTCTATCTTATGTCGTGCCCGTCCTCCTCTCATAATTTTGTAAGCATTCTTTTCAGTTAAGGGAATATTGGTTACCCAAACCCAACGCTGTTTTTTACCATTATCATGCACCTCCCAATACTCTAAAACGTTCACTATACAATCAAGGTGAGTATCATTAATTGCAATTTGATTTGACCAACTAAAACGATGAGTTATTTTGCCTTCTCTCACTTCATGAGTAGCTCGAGGCAATGCATTAAACTCTTCAAACAAATGTTTATGATCCCCTTCTTTGGCAACCAGGATGAACCAATGATCATCATCACATAAGCGTTTGATGAATGGAGCATTTGAAAACAGACCATCCCCTGTAAAAATTAGCTTTAAATGAGGGTGCTCGCGTTTCAGATCATTAAGAAAACGCAGGGCCGCATTACGTTCACAGTCGTTTTTATTGGCACCATCTGTTTTCATAATCGGCTCTGGGGCAAAAGGAATCACCACTTTATGGTCTGGATGAACTATGGCTGCTGATAGCATTTGATGGTAGTAACTAATTCGTCCATTTTTATGATGCCGCTGACAACAGTTATCACAGTGCACATCATCTGAATTGAAATAACCTGTTCCATCCAATGGCATCAAATAGCGGTTCTCATAGTATTTGAATAGCTCTAAATGCTTACTTCTCTGGCATTGCGCAAAGAGACGTCGATAAGTGGGTCGGAGTAAGGTTGGCTCAATTTCATCTAAACGCTTTCTCATCTGAGTATCTGAAGGCACTGCTTTAATACCAAAAATATGCTCGAGATTATGGCTAATCATATCCTCTCGATGGTGACGATCAAACTGTAACAGAGAGGGATATTTCAAACTGAATAAAGCATAGCCCGACATTAACGTATCAACTAAACTGATGGGTCTTTGGCGTTTTTTTACTTCTTTAATCGATGCGAAACTTGTTTTAACTGTTTCAACCAAATCTTTGCAACTCAACATCAGATGTCAACTTTAAAATTAAAAATGACATTTTAAATCATAGACTTCGCGAAAAATATCTTTTTAGACAATTAAAACAACTTATTTACAGCGGGTTCCGGCTTCGCCGGGAACCGCTGACCTGTTTACTTGCCAGAAATGTGTAAATCGTTAAACAAAACATCTGAGTTATTTACTGCCATTATACTTTATGAAGGTCAGTTTTCATGGGCTGAGGATTTTTTAAAACAGCACCCTCATCAGGAGGAACAAGTGAGAATCTATCTTGCCGGCAAAGTTAAGGACATTAAGCCAACTGTCCGGCAAACGGTTTTTCAACAGTGGACTAAAAAAACATCTTTTGCTGAGTTCATCGAGGTATCTCATGGCTAATGTACTCCATAATATTATTGTTGTTAGCTCTAAAGAAGATGTAAACCAACAAGCCATTGAAAAACGTCATGGAACCAAAGAAGAATGCAAATGCAAATCCGAATTAGCTCATCTGAAAAATGAATATTTTCAAATGGGATACGAACAGGGGCGAGAAAAAGGTATTACCGAAGGAATCTCATTAGAAAAACGCAATAAGCATGCAGAAAAAAACAACTTAACCACATTATTAAAATCTCTGATTAAGCAAGTACCTTCCGAAATTTCTTCTCTAAGAGAAGATTTAAGGCAGGATATTGCTCATATTGTGTTAAGCATTGTGCAGCCCATTTTTGTACAACGTCAGTTAGACAGAAGTTGGCTATTTAACAGATTAATCAAATACTTACTCAGTTAAATCATCGGCAAGAGGTTGAGCTTATTTTGCATCCTGAAGATATAGAACAATTACAAGCCCATAAAATTCATTTAAAAACAGCCCACCTCAGATCTTTAAAAATTTGTTCTGATGATCAGATCTTTTCAGGAGGCTGCCGTATTAAAACTCAGCATGGTCTGTTTGAAATAAGCATTGAGAAGCAGCTTCAGCAATTAAGAGAGAAACTCATGAACATTCAACCTGGGGAGTATAATGTCTGATGTATGCACGTCACTTCAGTCTGTCGAACGACTTGGAACGATAGAACAGGTGAATGGACTTCATTATGTAGCCAGTGGTCCACCACAAGTCTTTATTGGAGAATTATGTGAAATCACTAACCATCAACACCAACCTTTAATGACAGCCGAAGTGACTGGATTTAATCATGGCAAAGTCTATCTGATGCCTCATAGCCACCGGCCTGTTTGCATGGGCTATCCCGTACGCGCAATAGGTAAAGCTTTACAAATCAAGGTTAGCTCCGCTCTTTTAGGACGGATTGTCAACGCCTTTTGCCAACCTATCGATCATCAAGGCCTTATAAAATCCGGTGAATCAGTGGCTATTCACCGTCCGCCGATGAGCCCTTTGCACCGTTTGCCTGTATCAGAACAAGTAAAGACTGGAATTCATGCCATAGACAGCCTTATGCCAGTCGGACGAGGTCAGCGAATAGGTATTTTTGCAGGTAGCGGTGTTGGAAAAAGTTCACTTCTTACTATGATGATTCAACACATGCAAAACGACATCAATGTCATTACATTTATTGGTGAACGAGGACGGGAAGTCAACGATTTCATTTATCATCATTTATCCGTTGAAGAAACAGCCAAAAAAACCATTGTTGTTGCTGCCTGCAGCGATGAATCGGCTATAATCCGCCGCCAGGCTGTTTATACAGCAACAGCTATTGCTGAATATTTTTGCCAGAAAGGTAAAAACGTCGGTCTTTTTGTAGACTCAATGACTCGATTTGCAATGGCTCAGCGCGAAATTGGCTTAAGTTTAGGAGAACCTCCTACAGCAAGAGGTTACACGCCAAGCTGTTTTTCCAGCCTTCCAGGCCTTATAGAAAGAGCAGGACATTTTCAGGATCAAGGCAGTATTACTGGCATTTACACTGTTTTAGTTGAAGGAGATGATCTTAATGAACCTGTCGCAGACAACATGCGAGCTTTACTGGATGGACATATTGTCTTAAGTCGGCAATTGGCTCAACAAGGATGTTATCCCGCTATTTCCATTACCGAAAGTGTGTCGCGTCTGCAAAATCAGTTATTCAATCAAGAAGAAACAAAAATTGCACAAGATATTTTTTCAATATTCAGCTTATATCAGCAGCACCTTGAATTGATTGAGTTAGGAGCCTGGCAAAAAGGACAGAACTCCCGGCTGGATTATGCCATTGAACGTATAGAAGCTCTAAAAAGCATCATTCACCAGGGAAACAGTCTCCCTCTGCCCCACACTGACTTATGGAAGAAATTAATGGAAATTATATCATGAGCAAAAACATTCAGGCCATTCAATTTAAAATTGATTTTAAATTAAAAGATGTTCAACAAAAACAAATTACAATAATGAAGGAGATTGAAAATATTCATAAAACCATTGACAAAAAAACGGTAAAATTAAACAATACGGACAAGCTTTCCGCGACGATTGTCCCGGAAGTTGAAATTGCAAGAATGAGTTTTTTTGTCCAGCTTCAACAGGAAATAGCTGTATTAATAAAACAGCTACAGGAATTAAAAAAGGAAAAAGCAAGGCTCGATAACATGGAACTACGTTTAAAAACGGAACAGAAGTTAATTGAAAATTATGCCAATCGCCAATATCAGAAAGAACAACAGCAGCAAATTCGTCAGCAATATTTAGAACTTGATGAATGGATAGTTCAACAGGGGGCAACTTATGAAAGTTGAACTCTTACCTGTTCAGATTCAAGCCAAATCACTCGACGTAATCAAGGGTCAAGACTGTTTCTCTTCTTTCGAAAGCTTTTTAAAATCGCCGGCTGGTCAAATGACAGAAGATCAGTACCATCTAACCCAACAGGATTATCTGGAACAATCTTCCTTAAATTTTCAGTGGCAAAAACCATCTCAATATCATTATGATCAAAGACAAAATTTTATCGAAACAAAAGCGAACAAAGATGATTTTTTAGGAATCGATTTGGTTCAGGATTTAAAAAACGATATTTCCCTCAACTTTACAATAAAAGAAGTATCAAACCGCACTGAAGAATTTCAATCGCAGGAGCTACTTGGATTCATCAAAAAACAATTACCGACCATTTCTTTATTGAATTTAAGAACCAGCGAAATAAAGGAGAAAACACTTGTAAAACCAGAGCAATCAGCAGAACCTATAAAAAATTCAATAAAATTTCATCATCAAAAATTCCATCTTTATCTTTGCGAGAATACCGTTGAACTCAGCTTTCATTGTGAAAACATATCCAAAGAAGAACTTACTCATCTTATAGCCTCTATAAAATTCATCCTACTGAAAAAAGGATTACAACTCACGGTTTTAAAAATTAATGGAGTAAAACAATGACCGACGCCATTGAATCAACCAGCAGTACTTCCATCAATCAGGCTGACTATTTAAAGCTGTTTATGCAGGAGCTGACCTATCAGGATCCGTTAAAACCCGTGGATAATAAAGAGTTTATGGCTCAAATGGCTCAATTTTCCATGCTTCAGGAGGCACAAGCCAGTAAAGAGTTATTAAGCTAGCTCTTGGGCATGACCAGTGCAAATCAGGCATTAAATTTATTAGGAAAAAAAGTAAAAATAAAAAACAGTAATGAAGAAGGTTATGTCACTAATGTCCTTTTTTCAGATAACGATCCTCCCCGTCTCTCCATTGGCATGAAAGGAGCGAAGGTCGAGCAAGTCATTCTTAATGACATCGAAGAAGTGTTAAGCCAGGAAAGTTTCTTATGAACAGCATCTATTACACAAGTCTCACAGGCATGATGGCAGCAAGTTTCGGCTTGCAAAACACCTCTAATAACGTCTCCAACATACAAAGTCCAGGTTTCAAACGCAGCGATGTTTTCTACTCTTCCCTGGGATATGATGAACAATTTGGTGGTCTTGGCTCAGGTGTCACCATCGGCGGAAAGGCCATAAATTTCAGTGAGGGGAAATATCTTCCAACCAACAATGCCACTGATTTGGCCATCATTGGTCAGGGATTTTTTATTGTGCGTTTGAAAAACGGCGAGTTTCTTTATACGCGGGATGGAGAGTTTGTATTTAATGAGAGTGGCATTTTAATTGATCGTCACAGCGGAGGCATCGTTCAGGGCTATAATTCCGCTGGACATCTGACTCCCATTTATGCCAAGGGACCGGAAACTGCTGTAGGAAAAATCACCCATCATGTCTATTTGAAAGGTAAATGGGTTATTGAAAAACAGGATTCAAGTGAAAAAGGTGACAACGATCCAACGCCTCCGGATCCATCGGATTCCATGGAGGATAAAAATCAATACAAAAACATTAAATTTGATGTGACCAGCATTTACGATAAACAAGGCAACGCACATCAGGTTACGCTTGAATTTAAAGCCAGCGAATACCCTGCAGACGGTACTGAGTGGACACTGATTAGCGCCACTTGTAATGATGCCGAGATTTATTTTGAGCCCGAGCAGTTGATTCGCTTTTCCAGTAAAGATGATGGTAATGCACAGGAAGAATATTCCTCCTTAAGATTTACTTTAAATGGCAGCCAGACGATTAACGTTCACTTGGGAACATATATGAGTGGCGCTGACTCTTCTGTCATAACAAAAGATAAAACCATGGTTAACGTACCGGATGCAGATACCATTGAGGTAAACGAGCAGGATGGCTACGGTGCAGGCCAGCAAATCGATTTCTTTTTTGATGATAACGGACAAATCACCTATCAGTATGATAATGGAGAGAAACTTGAAGGGATATATATTGCCTTGGCACGTTTTGATGAGACGGAAACCACACTTATGCAAACAAGAGATAACTTATTCAAAGCAAAAAACAACAAAGGATTGCATATAGACAGACCAAATAAAAAAGGCCTGGGCAGTATTCAACAAAAACAACTGGAAACCTCCAACGTCGATCCCACCAATGAGTTTGCCAATATCGTGGTTCTGCAGCGAATGTTTCAGGCCTGCTCTCAAATCATGGATATTGACAAACAACTTATTGAAGAATTAAGCGGCCGAAAATGAATCCTTATCGATTGATCACTTCTGAGGAATTGTCTTATTTAAGCATGAATATTAAACAAAATATTCAGTGCTGGAATGACAGTTATGCCCTTTTGCCAGCTCAAGTTGAGTTTTCCCGCACGTGGCCAAAAAATGAGCTTTATTCGTATGCTTTTATAAAAGATGATGAATTGTGCCTGGCAGTGGCCACTGAATCATTTATCCCCATGATATCTGGAGCACTGTTTGACGCAAGGGAAACAGAATTTCAAAAAACGTCTGAATGTTTCAGTTTGAAGCTCATCCAGCACATCACTGGCTATGAAGTAAAATCTGCCAGAATCCCTGCAAATATTCCAGCCAGTTGGCAATATCATGGTCACTGCACTCTTGCTTTAAAACTTAGTTGTTTAGATCTCGAATCTATTCTTTTACTTAATCCAGAATGGGTGTATCAGCAACTGCCAAAAGGCAAATCCAGCGATAAAGTATTGTGGAAAATCAATGAGGCACTGAGTGAAGAACTGCTTGAGGGTGTAGTGCTGCTATCAAATTGTGTTTTACCTTTAAAAAAGCTCAAATCATTAAAACCCGGTGATCTGCTTCTTACCGATCACAAAAAAGAGCAACCTCTTCGCTTAATTCTAAAGAAGCAACCGATTGCTGAGGCTTTTTTGGGACAAAAACAAGGCAAGAAATCCATAAAAATTCGGAGTATTTTATGACAACTACAGCAATGAGATTTCAGTATGAAGAACAACAGAATTCGCAAGAAACTGTGCAAAAAGAACCTGATTTTGCTTCTTTTATTGACAGCATTAATGTTGAGTGTGAAATTCGCGTGGGAACTTTAAATATAAATGTTGGTGATTTAAAACATCTGGCCCAGGGGCAGATTCTTCAATTAAACGAAAAAACATCTGAGTCTGTCGATATCCTGCTTAATAAAAAAATCATAGCCCGAGGTGAGCTTGTCTGCTGTAATGAATATTTTGGTATTAAAATAACGGAAGTATCATGAAATCCAGTTTATTCTTTATGACTTTCGTAAATAAACCGCTAGCTATGGATTTGTCTGCAACAAAAGCGACGAGCCAACCAGCTATTTTTTCCTATCTGATCCTTATATTATTGTTTTGCTGCCCAATATCATACGCAGGAGCAAACGTCTCATCTTTTCCAATTCAATTCGATGAAAATTATATCGCTCCTGCCCTGCAAATTTTTGTCGGTCTTTCCGTACTGAGTCTCGCTCCCGGTATTTTAATGATGCTCACCTCCTTCACTCGTAACATTGTGGTGCTTTCCATATTACGAATGGCATTGGGATTGCAGCAAACGCCGCCTAATTCTGTTTTAATCAGTCTGGCTTTATTTCTCACGTTTTTTACGATGATGCCCATCATAAACACTATTTATCACAATGCCTGGCAACCTTTGCAAAATCAGCAAATGAGCATTGAAACAGCTATATACAAGGCAACTATTCCTCTTAAAAAATTCATGCTCAATCAAACCAGAGAAAAAGATTTAATCTTATTAAGTAAAATGGCACATGAGCCAACGCCAACCCAGAAAGAAGATGTAAAATTTTATACACTTGTTCCTGCCTTCATGCTGAGCGAACTGCAAACCGCTTTTCAAATCGGATTTATGATTTTTTTACCCTTTCTTCTAATTGACTTAATTGTATCTGGCATATTAATGACGCTCGGTATGATGATGGTGCCACCCATGAGTATTTCCTTGCCGGCCAAAATTCTTGTTTTTGTCCTTATTAATGGCTAGGATTTGGTAATTCAAGCTTTAGCAGGCAGTGTGCGTTTATAGGAATGAAATGAATAAATCAGTAGAGCAGACATTGGAGCGCTATTTGTGCTTTCTTCAACAAGATCCGGAAAACATCAATCTTCTGCTTGATATCATTAAATGTTATGTAAAGATAAAAAATTACACACAAGCACTATATTATTGCGAACAAATAAGGAAGAGTAAGCCCTTTTTAGCGCTTTTAACTGAAGGAAATATCTATTTTAAGCAAAAAAAATATCATATGGCTTATAGGCTTTATAAAGATGCCTTCAAGCTGGAGGATAATTTTTCCATTCGCTATCATTTAAGTCTGACATTCTTTCATTTACAAAAGCTGGATGAAGCTTTAAATATTTTGACGCCACTCATTCAGGAGCATCACACCGAAGCTCTCGTTCTGGCGGCAAGAATTTTTTATCAAAATAAACAACCCGCAGCAGCTCTTTTGCATCTTGATGAAATATTGACAAAAAACTCACGGAATGCTGATGCTCTGGCCTTTAAGGCTTTTATTCTATTTGAACAAGAACAAATGGATAAGGCAGGTGAATTGGCTGAACAAGCATTGAGACACAATCCTTATCTTTATGAAGCAAAACTGGTAAAACTACTATTGCATCAGAATCTCAGTCATGAACAATTAAACGATGTTCACTTCTTACTTGGTATGCATCCACATGAGCCTCGCTTATGGTTTATGCAGGGACTCATTTTCTTTTCACAATTTAAAATTAAAGAGGCTGAACATTCATTACAACAGGCGATAAATCTTTATCCAGAATATTACGACGCTCATATTTCATTATACTGGTGCCAATTATTACAGGATAAAAATAAGGATGCTTTTGTTTCTTGTCAAAAAGCCATTGAAATAATGCCGCAAGCTGCGGAAGGATGGGGTGCATTGGCTCTTTTTCATGCCCTTCAAGATAAATTTGATATGGCTAACCATTATCTTAAAAAATCACAGCAGCTCCTGGCGTCTAATTTAATGGTAGAAATGGCTGAGCTTATCATCCTGAAAAAGCACAATCCTCTCCTGGCACAAAAAAAATTCAATGAACTCTTTGCCAATGACATCCACAACTATAAAAAAATATTTGAATATTTATTATCAAAAGCCCCACAAGTCCATTAAATGAAGCTTAGAGAAATATGATAACGCGATTCCGCCAAGTATTCACAGAGTTATCCACAGAATTTGTGGGTAAAAACAGAAAATTTTTTAACCGAAGTAAGGTTTTGAGTCTTATTGATGCTGATGTTTTAGGAATGGCCTGTGCAAATCCGCGAGAACAAGTGTGAACGATAAATAAACTTATCCACAAGTAGAGCCCATTTAAATTTTGCAGGAAGCTAAGACACTATATCAGAAAATTCAATGAAAAACAGACTTGATTTTTATTTTTTTATTCATCCAAAATGAACCCAATCAAAATGATAAAAACATGATATCTTCAAAACATTCTTTTGCTTTAATAGTGGTATCTGCAACTTCCCCCAAAATAAGAAATATAAAATTTAATGATCGTTATAAAGATGCATATTTCTTTGGCTCAGGATTATTTTTCACGGAAAGTAAAGTTGATTTATTTTCAGGTAAATTTTGACGAACCTTCATTAGCGCAACAATTTCAATAGAGCAAAGCTTACCCGGTGGATGACCATGATTATACCATTCTTCAGGCTGTATCTGGCGCTTTTTAGGTATATCGATAGCTTCTAATGGAGCGGGTTTTTTATCCTCACATAAGGATTGAATGTTTTCCTTTACTCCTGTATTCAATAAATTTTGTTTTTCTCGATAAATGTTTTCTTTTTGCTTATTCATGGATTGGTGCATTTCCCCGAAAGCCAGATAATCCTGTTTGCGCTTTCTGTAATGATGAACAGCAAGACCTGCAGCTATCACTAGCCCCACTGCCAGAACAGCAGCTATAGCAAAAGGTCCTGCTGAAACAATAAGCGCACCCATGCCTACACCCATGACACCGGCAGCAATTTCCAGTCCTAAACCCGTAACACCCAATATGCCAGCATAAGCACATAAAAAACTGCCCATAGAACTTAAAGCAGTATACATTTTTTCTTTTTTAGTGATGTAATCGGCAGAGCTTGTCTCTGCCCCTTTTGCTTTTTGATACTGAGTCGGGTTATTTAATTCCTTTAGCATGACTTGCAGTTCATCTTTATCTTCCCTAGAAAGTTCTTTTTTCTTAGAAAGTTGTTCATGTCGTATTTCAATATTGCGAATATAGGCCAATTCAATTTGTAGATTTTCAAATTCTTCTCTGGCTTTTTTCTCAGCCTGATTTTTTTTGTAATTGGCATAAGCAATGATTCCAAAGCCAATTAAAGCAACTCCCGCAAAAGCAATATTAAGACCTAGTGCTACAGCCGCGCTGGCGCCTGTAGTTAAACCGGTATACGCAAAGGATTCTGAGATTTCCGCAACAGAAGCTGATGGGCAAAAAGACTCCAGCAAAGCACCAACAAAACTTTTTCTTTTCAAACGCGAGACATGGTTTTTACGAATAGATAAAGCCTGATCAAGATGTTTTTTTTGATAACCCGGTTTAAGTTTTAGCAATGCATTATAAATGGCATCATTTTTTAATTGAGCAGCCAGAATAAGAGGAGTTTCCTGAGCGTTATTTTCCTCATTAAGCAGTGTATGGGCTTTGGTTTGAGATTTTTTAAGGTTTTCTAATTTTTCAGTACGATCTTTATCTTTCCAGGTTTTTTTATTTTGCACTCTGTCTTTAGCGGCAGTCGAAATACCTAACATTTCATATACAAGTTCATAATAACCTTTTTTCACTGCCAGATGTAAAGCTGTATCACCGTCATTGTTCTTAAGTTCAATATCAATCCCTTTGGCAAGCAAATATTTAACAAGTTTTAAATCTCCCTTTATAACTGCATAATGCAGCAAGGAATAATTTGAATCATCCATATTATTTAACTCATCAAGCAATCCTTCAATATTTTTTAATGCATCAATATCATTATTTAAGATCGCTTTTTTTAAATCTGGTCAAGTCCAAAAAGTGCTGTAAATTCCCATTAATTCAGCCTATCAAGTTAGTACGTTATTTAGTCAAAGCATTCATCCCTACAACATTAGACTTTCCGGCTTCATTCTCAGCCAGCCAGTCATTAAATTCGTCCATATTAAGATAACGCCTTGATTGCCACTGCTCGTTTTGTTCAGCTAATAAAGCGCCAATCAGCCGCCATGCAGAATCATCATTAGGAAATATCCTTATCACTCGTTCTCGGCGCCTGATTTCCTCGTTAATTCGCTCTTGCATGTTGGTGGTGCGAAGTCGCTTCCTGTATTTCTCCGGCAACGCCATAACTACCATGGCATCGTCAAAAGCCTCCTCAAGGCAGGTAACTGATTTTGGTGCTTTTTTCTCAAAGGCATCAATAAAATCATCGCGTCTACGCCTGGCTTCTTCCATATCAGGTGCCTGAAAAACAAGCTTTGCCTTTTCAGCAACATCTTTGCGGTGTCTGACAGAGCAGTGCCCGAGGATGTTGCGCATCAAGTGAACTTGGCATCGTTGCCAGGTTGCACCTTGAAAGTGCTTTCTAGCCGCTTCCACAAGCCCTGCATGCTGGTCTGACACAACATACATCACGCCTTTTAGCCCACGAGATTTTAGCCATTTAAACGCTTCATCCCATGTAGCATAGCTCTCAGTGTCACCAATGCGAAGGCCCAGTATTTCACGGTAGCCATCACTTCTGATACCCGAGATGGTCAAGGCTGCTCGAGACACGACTCTGTCACCATCACGACACTTGATAAACATCGCATCAACCATGATAAATGGGTAGTTGTCACCATCAAACCGACGCTCGTTGAAGGCTCTGACTCTTGCATCAAGACCAGAACACAGTTGACTGACGGTTGACTTTGAAAAACTAGCACCGCAAAGTTCTTCAGTAATGTTATTAACTTTTCTGGTTGATACGCCATTAACAACCATTTCCATCAGAGCCAATACAAAAGCCTGCTCACTGCGTTGATAGCGCTTAAAAATATCGGTAGAAAAAGAGCCATCACGTGTCTGCGGCACTTGAAGAGTGACTGGTCCCACACGAGTGTATAGTTGTCTTGGACGGTAACCGTTACGATAGCCTATACGTTCACCTGAACGTTCATGCTTGTCTGCTCCCAGACTTTCTGACACCTGTGCCTCCAATACCTGATTCAATACACCTTTCAACAAGCTTTGCGAGCCCATCCTGGCTTGATAAAAGTTCTGGAAGCAATTCCTTTCCAACTGTAATATTGTAATCCGTCATCGCTAATCTCCTTCGATAGTTATTGTTTTTCACAACTCAATAGTACCGAATTTTAGCGATGACTCCACTCCTAAAAAGTCAACCTGAATTTACAGCAGTTTACGGACATAACCTTAAATCTTCCCTCATAAGGAATCCTTAATATCGAAACCAGTTAATAAAAAATTATAAAAAATAAGGATTAAGACAATATTAATAAGACTGATTTAAGTCGAATAAAATTTACACAGATCAATAGAAAAAACCATTCACTGCAAAAAAAGACCTAGCAGAAACTCTTCATCAAGTAAGCACTCTCTTTTGTTCTTTACAAAAAAGTAACATATCTTTACATTCTTAAGGTTTCCTTAAGTTTTAAGTGTTATCTTTTTAACAGTTTTAAGCTGATGGGAGATTTTTCATGGGAAAGCCTAATAAAAGTAATGACTGCCAACTTTACATACAATCCCGCATTCCGACGGAAAAGGATTCCCATTTACTGGAAAAGACCGATGCGGCTTATGTTGTGACACACGACTATAAACTGTTCTATGTCACAAAAGCTGATATTAAAAAATCTGGCACGGATAAGATAAACAAAAAAAATAAAGCTAAAATTGAAATTCAAGAAATAAATGACGCTGACACTCATCAAATTATAGAACAACTTAAGTATACATCTCATTTTGAGAAAGAAGAAACTACTCGTGCCTGCGATGGCTTAACAGCAAAACAATTAAGCACTATTTCAGCCAATAGCGAGCATGTTCATCGACCAGGTTATGTCAAACAATTGGTTCATTGTTTTAAAAAAGTACAGTTAAAGGATCAGTTTTCTGTAAAGGATAGAGAATTCTACATGGAAGCAATAAAATATTTTGGGGACTTTATTCAACATGTACAGAAAGATATTGTTGATCAAAATTTAGATATCTCTCATTTTTTAATGCCTGAAGATGCGGATGTCATTGTGAATGGATATGAGCAATTGCAGCGCTTACTGCCCACAAATGGCGAAAATGTTCGTTTTCGATCAGCAACATCTGGCATTACTTCGTTTTACAGTAAAATTCTTGATTTCAATAATGATTTTCGAACAAATAAAGCATGTAAACACATAATGGATGAAATTAAAACCAAAATGAACATCCAAGTAAAACCTGATCAAGGAACGCGCAGGCAGAAAATATTAATCGCTCATTTAAAATCTGAATGTGAGAAATACAAAAAACACTTAAATATAGAGATGCGCAGAACACCTGATGACAGCAATCCAAGGGATGAAGCTGTGGATACTTCTCTTGCTGCAAAAAAGTTTAATAAGGTACAAGGCTTAATTACTACTCTTAATGATAATACACAAAGTGCTACAGCCAGAATCACCAGATTTACAGATGATTTTAATACATATAAAGACCAATTTAAAAAACACAGGGACGGTCCTTTTATACGATTTATTAAAAACGTAGGTTTCGCGCTTTCCTCCTTCTTTTTTGGAGCAGGTTTATTCTATTCAAAATTCAGGAAAGGATCTTACGATTTTACTCAGTCCCATGGAGAAGTTCTTAACGAAAAATTACAGAATCAATTGGATAATTACAAAGAACCTGAATTTGTACAATTTTATTAATATTCTTACAGAGAGGCTGGAGTCATCCAGCTTCTCTGTGGAAGAAATTTATTGCCAAAGCTGTTCCACACCTTTATCGAGATAATAACGGCCAGCTAGCTACCGATTCATAAACCGACTCCTGGCCAGTATTTGTTGACTTCACTAAATGAAAATCCTTTACCTGCCATTCTACAGGTTCTATTTTTGTGGAAGTATGGTCATAATGACAGCGGCGCGCAACAGTGATATGAGGAATAAAAATACGCTTTTCCGATGTATATCCGATTTCCTTTAGTTTAAGTTTTAAGTGATTAAACAGTTGAATCAATTCCTTGGGAGCGTTTTCTGTGCCCAGCCAAAGTAAATGAGCATGACGCCATTGATTTAATCGGGAGATTTGCAGTTTGAAGGGTTTAATATGCAATTGATCCGCTATTTTTTGAGCTTGTTCTAAATACTTAGCGTCAACAGCTCCTAAGTAAATTAAAGTGATATGCAGCTTCGAAGCCTGAATAAATTTGCAATCTGCGATTTTAATAGCGTTAACGGCCGCTTTATACAGCCTCCCTGCTGTCTTATCATCTGGCCATAAGGCAAAAAAATATCGCGCAGATTTTTGTTCAGACATAGCACTTCCTTATTTTTAAATAACCTCAACTCAACGTAAGAATCATGCCTGAGCGAGAGGAGCAAATACCATTTATCGAAGTTTAGGCGTGAGGCTTACGTTGACTTAAGGTTAAACACATTCTATATTGTTTTCTTTTTCCTCGTTTTTCTCCATTAGTGTTTGAACCTGCTGATAAACTTTACTGTACAGCTCTGCTGTGGTTTGATGTCTGCCGCCTAATCCAAAAAAACAAGATCCTTTTGTAGCTTGGTTCTTATACCTCAGCTGATTCTGAGTATATTGTAAAATTTCATCACATTTTTCCTTTGAAGAAATGTACCTAAAATACTGTTTAATCTTTTCAACAATAAGCCCTGCACTTTCAGAGTATTTTTTACCATCCACTTTTTTCCCACCTCCGTGAAGAATATACTTAGGGTGTTCCTCCAAAGCAGATAATATTCTCAATAGATCCGTATCATATTCCTGATAATCTATTTGTTCACAGTTCTCCCGTAACACGTAGCCTTTTTTTATTACTGTTTTGTACTCTATTGCTGTTTGCTCTTTCCCAAGACATGCTTTAGCCTTATCGATCAATTGCTTATCTTTTAATTGATCATAAACTTCAAGTACATCTTTTAGATCCTTTCTATCTTTTGTATATACTGACACCACTTGAAAGTCATTATTGCTTGAAGATACCGTAATTTCTACCTTGTGAGAAATCCCCTGTTTAACCATTTCGACCAACAATGCCCAAGCCTCATCTATTTCCTTTGCGCCTTTAGGAAAATATAAGGTCCATTTACCTTCATTTTGCGTTTCATTCCTGTCATGTTGTTTCTCAATAGAGACATATCCCAGATGAATATCATCTTTATCACTTAATATAGAGGGTTTAACAGAGTTTATAAGCTCTTCTTCTGAAGTTATCCGGGTCTCAGAAACAATTGAAGCTTTAAAATTACCATCTTTATCGAAAGAAAAATGATAAGGTTTGGCCATGATTATAACTCCCAAAGAAAAGTTAAACAGAATAATATCGTTAAAATCAAGACATTATCGGTATGATGTTTTTTGCAACACTATATCATAAAAGAAAACATCACTGAATAAGTGAGAGAGGCTGATAACAGGAGTTTCAATAAATTTGGAGTACTTCCATATCTAACGGATTCGGCATTTATTAAACTATCATACCCACGCAAATACTTATTTTTAATACTCAGCCATAGATACTCAGTAATTTTTTGGCAAAAGAGTAAATACTCATCTACTTTTAAAAGGGTCATAGGAATTTTTATCTACATGATAGTTGACTTTCAATTTGTGCAAGGATGAGCCATGCAGTCACTTTATCTTAATCATATTTTTAATCCCTCCAGTATTGCCGTTATTGGTGCAAGCAGTAAGAAACAGTCCATTGGCTATCTGATCTTACGCAATTTAATAACGGAAAAATTTCAAGGCAAAATCTATGCAGTCAATCCAAGTCATGAACAAGTACAAAATAAAAAGTCATATCCTACAGTATTGGATATTGGAGAACCCGTTGATTTAGCCATTATCACTGCTCCAGCCAAGGCCATGCCGGAAATCATTAAACAATGTGGGGAGGCTCGCGTTAAAAGTGCCATTGTCATTTCGGCAGGTTTTAGTGAAACCGGTAAAGAGGGAAAAAAACTGGAAATGGAGATATTAGATATCGCCAAAAAATACAATGTCCGTATCCTTGGACCCAATTGTCTTGGAGTTATCTCGACACAACATGCCCTCAATGCCACTTTTTCCGAGCAGATGGCTAAAAAGGGAAATATCTCCTTTATCTCACAGTCCGGAGCCATTTTTGCCATCATTCTTGATTGGGCTTACTCACACGATATAGGATTTTCCAAACTTATCTCCCTGGGAAACGCTTCAGATATTGGTTTTGGCGAGTTACTGGATTATTTGTCTCTTGATCCGCAAACTGCGAGCATTTTACTTTATATTGAAGGGATACAGAACGCCAGACAATTTTTAAGCGGACTTCGAGTCGCAGCGCGATTAAAGCCGGTCATTGTG
Organism: Legionella israelensis; assembly: GCF_004571175.1. Taxonomy (NCBI): domain Bacteria; kingdom Pseudomonadati; phylum Pseudomonadota; class Gammaproteobacteria; order Legionellales; family Legionellaceae; genus Legionella; species Legionella israelensis. The sequence goes on along the minus strand of NZ_CP038273.1, from coordinate 3,043,070 downwards.
ATTAAATCGGGACGTAAAAAAGCCGGCCAAAAAGCGGCTCAATCCCACACAGCGGCTATCGTCGGTAGTGACGATGTTTTCGACGCTGCCCTGCAGCGTGCCGGTGTCGTACGTGTATTTACCATCGAGCAGTTTTTTTCCGCCTCTCAATTATTATCGGCTAATCTGGAAATAAAAGGAAATCGGCTGGGGATCATTACCAATGGTGGAGGACCAGGAGTAATGGCCGCAGATCATGCCGCTACGCTTAATATTAAAATACCTTCCTTATCGGAAGATACTACAAATAAACTCAACCAACTGTTACCATCAAACTGGTCACATAACAATCCAATTGACGTTTTAGGAGATGCCACCCCTGAGCGTTTCGCTGATGTGTTATCAATTTGTCTTAAAGATAATAATTTCGACGGTTTGCTAACCATGTTAACACCTATTGCCATGTCCAAACCCGTAGATGTTGCAAGTGCCGTCATTCAAAGCATAGAAAAAAACAAAGCAGAAAAACCCGTTATTGCCGCATGGCTGGGAGAAAGAAAAGTTGCTCCGGCCTGGGAGCTGTTTTCCAAGCATAATATTCCTTATTTTCAAACGCCTGAGGCAGCCATCGAAGGATTTTCTTATCTTGCCCGCTATTATCAAAGCCAACAATTTCTATTGCAGGTTCCTGAAACTTTATCTTCAACAAAACACGTCGATATGGATGGAGCCCATTTAATCATTGAAACAGCGCTTTCACAAAATCGAAAACTGTTATCAAGTCTGGAATCAAAAGCCATCCTCTCTGCTTTTGATATTCCGGTCAATCCCACCTATTTAGCGCATGATCATAATGAAGCGCTTATTATAGCCGAAACCATTGGTTTACCAGTGGCCATGAAAATTCACTCTCCTGATATTACGCATAAAAAAGATGTTGATGGTGTTTTTCTCAATATAAAAAACGCTCAGGAGGTACGCAAGGTATTTCATCAACTCATTGAAAACATTAAACAAAATAAACCTGATGCTAAAATCGAAGGCATTACCATTGAGCCCATGAGCATAAGAGCAAATGCGCGTGAGTTACTGCTGGGTCTTCTTCATGATGAAACATTTGGTCCAGTCGTTACTTTTGGTGCCGGAGGAACATTTGTTGAGATTCTACAAGACAGAGCCATTGAATTACCGCCGGTAAATACCTTCATCTGCAAAAGATTAATTGAGAAAACTCGAGTATCAAAACTACTTGACGAATACCGAAACATGCCGGCCGTAGATAAAACTGCTCTCATGAAAGCCATTATACGGGTGTGTGACATAGCCTGTGAACTGCCTGAAATTAAAGAATTGGATATTAATCCTCTGATTTCTGATGAGAACGGTGTTCTTGTTCTCGATGCACGAATTGTAGTGGACTTTCCCAGAGTTTCCCGCAGAACTTACAATCATATGGCCATTCATCCTTATCCAAGACATTTGGTTCATGATTGGCAATTAGCAGATGGTACGGATGTCACTATTCGTCCCATTCGCCCTGAAGATGCAAAAATTGAACATGAATTTGTTCGTAACCTAGGTGAAGAATCCAAATATTTTCGCTTTTTTCAAATGTTACATGAATTGACTCCGGAAATGCTGATCCGCTTTACTCAGATTGATTATGATCGAGAAATGGCTTTTATTGCTGTTATTGAGCAAAATGAAAAAAGGGTTAATATCGGAGTGGCTCGTTATGTGATTTTATCGGACGGTATAACCTGCGAATATGCTATTGTCGTAGCTGATTCATGGCAAAATAAAGGTGTAGGAGGCTCCCATTTGATGAATCATTTGATAGAAGAAGCAACCAGCAAAGGACTCAAGCAAATGTACGGAGAGATTTTGAAAAAAAATGAAAACATGATAGAACTTGCCGAAAATTTAGGTTTCACCATAAAACCACATAAGGAGGACTGACGTGGTCAAGCAAATTGCGACACACCAGTTAAGCAACCATTTTTAACAACCTCATTTCCTTTTCGAATTGATTTGGGCTTTTATAACCAATTGTTGAGTGAAGCCGAAAATCATTATAAAAAACGGTGATGTAATTTAATACATCCCGGTGTGCCTCAGAACGCGTCTGATAATGTTTCCATTGCACTCGTTCTTGCTTCAAGCTACCAAAAAAGCTCTCTGCAACCGCATTATCCCAACAATCACCTTTTCTGCTCATGCTGCCAGTACACTTCCAGTCGTTGAGTAATTTACGGTACTCATTGCTGGCATATTGAGAGCCTCTATCTGAATGCACAATTAAGCCAGGTTTTGGTTTACGTTGCCATAAAGCCATTTTCAGGGCATCACAAACTAAATCTGCCTTCATCCTTGAACTCATACTCCAGCCAACAACTTTCCTGGAGAACAAATCAATAACCACTGTCAGATATAACCAACCCTCTTGTGTTGACAGGTAAGTAATATCCGATACATAAGCTCGGTCTGGCGCACTGGGCGAAAAATCACGGCTCAGAACATTTTCAAAAACCGGTTTTTTATGTCTGCTATTGGTCGTTATCTTATATTTTTTTCTGTACCGAACCATAACGCCCGCTTCTTTCATCAGGCTCTGAGTTTTACGCCGACCAACCGGATATCCTAGAGCATTTAGCGCTTTTCTCATGCGTCTACTGCCAAATGTATAAGTACTTTTCTCCGCGATGTCTTTCACAAAATCAATCATCTCCTGATGTAATGGATCGCTCGGTTTACCGTGTCGATTTCGACGGTATCGATAATATCCTGAACGCAAAACGCCCAGTAATAGACACATCTTGTCTATTGGCCAGACCTTCTCATGTTGGGCGATAAACGAATATTTCACTTCGTTTCCTGAGCAAAGAAGGCCGCCGCCTTTTTTAAAATCTCCTTTTCCATCTTCAGCCGACGGTTTTCTTCTCGTAGCTGGCGAATCTCAAGCTGTTCAGCCGTTAATTTCCCGTTACCCCTGAATGCATTCCCTTGATCTGATTCATGTTCTTTTATCCACCGACTAAGCATATTGGGATGAATTGATAAACTGCGAGAGGCCTCAGCTCGACTGTAACCTTGATCTTTTACAAGGCTTATCGCATCAAGTTTAAATTCTTGTGAAAATTTTCTTCTAATTGTCATCTTTTTTACTCCAGTTAAGCTTATTATCTCTTAACTGCTGTGTCCGAATCCATTAAACCACGTCAGACTCCTCTATTGTCATTTCAATAAAATCATTGAAATGATCAACAGGTAAACATCGAGGTTTGCCCACCCTTCTTACCTGTATATTTTTCGCAATTGCTCAATTAAATTCTTTGCGAAGGCTGGTCGGGAGAGAGCTCATGACTTTCTCAGCCAAATCAGGTCCTAATTTATGCTTTATAAATTTCATACAAGCTGTTACAGCTTCTTTGGTGTTGACATTCAACTGATTCAATTCCGTTGAAAATGGTTCAATAAATTCTTCCAATGCTTTCGCTTTGGAAATGGGATGAGAAGGATTCCAGCCTTCATAATATACGCCTTTTAAAACCAGCGGTAATTGTGAGGCAAGATGAGCTGAAATCTCTGGAGGTAATTCATCTCTTAAAGAATGTAAGACAACACGTAAAACGGAATAGCACTGTGACTCGTCTCTAAAATGCCCAAAATCTCTGCATTCATGTAACCATTCATAAGTTTTATTGACGGATGATGTTATAGATGAAATTTGCATGATACGTTCCTCCTGTTCACTTTCCTTAACGAGAGACAAAACATGCCTCATTTTTCCACATACACTTCTTGCTAATAAAATATAGTGCCTGTTTAAATTTTAATCCAAATTATTTGTAGAGATGGCAAAAATCAATAAATTCATATAAAAAAATTTAATCATTTAATACTCACTTAATATTAAAATTATACAATCCATCGTCAGATTAAAAAATTTTCATCCTTGAGGTAAGACATGACATATAAAACCATAGCAAGCGTAAATCAAAAGGGGCAATTAGAATTAAAAGATGGGAAACTGGAAAAAATTGGTGACCATATTTTTGCTTATCATGCCGTATTAGCTCTTTGTGATAAAAAGATAGTATCAGAAGTAAACAAGGATTTTTTTATTTCAGAATTACCTGGTTCGGGTTTTTACAGCCAATATAAAGTAACTTTCTCTGCCGATAAAACTCCTCAAGTTGCTGAAGAACTGGAAAAAATATTTCCGGGCATTGAAATTAGCGGAAAAGAAAAAATGAATATAGATAGCCACGTTAATTCTCAACTAGTGACCATTTAAAAAAGAGGATGAGTCCACTAGACAGGTTTTCCTGGGCCAACGAGTTCTTTTTCCCATTGTGCGCATTCTGACCCTGCCTTATAGGTTGATTGTAAAAACATATACAAGTCTTCTTCAGGGTTTTCAGATTTTTGCACATCAGCATAATCAAGGACAAATAAACCCATGGAACTGTCCCATCGTGCAGCGGAAGGTTTAATCAGACTCTGCTCAATTCCCTTTGGCTGGGGATAAGTAAATGAATAATATGCCGGACGAGGGTAGTTTTCATTTCCACTCCACCATCCCACTTCAATCTGGGTTTCATTCATTGCATTTCGACGAATATATTCGGCATTGATTCCTGTGGCAGGAACAGGAACTCCCTGGTAACGCGCATCTCGCAAATCAAAAGTGCCCCACATCAAACCAACAGGCGGCGTTTTGCCGCTAAATTTCGCATGATATCGTTGCATGACTCGATATGAACTTACCAGGATTCGCCACCATGCATTAGCAAGTGCCTGGCTGTAAGTCCTTTGTTTTACGTCTTTATTAAAAGGGATAGGATCAGAAACTTCCTGTGGCATAAGATTTATTTCTATTTTTATACCAGCTTCCGACAATAGCTTAAACAATGACTGGGTAAATTCAGCCACAGACATGGAGCACAGCTTAAATTCACTCATGGATTGCCAGCTGGTCGTACATATAATTTTATGGGCAATTAAATCAATATCCACTGCAAAGATTCCTGGGTCATATTGAATCGGGCCAGTTGTGAGGCCACGGCTGCTTATCCAAAGTGGAACATTTGCCCATTGCGGTTCAAAGGGAGTGGTTAATTTTAATTTCCCTATCAACTGCAAGCCCATATGCAATAAGTGTGCTGTTGGCAGAAAATCCTTATAAGACAGTTCCGGCCATGGTTCATAGTTAAATTCGTCCATGAGGGTCCTTCTGCAATACATTACTAGTAATATAGTCATACAATTAAAAATTGTAAAAGGTGCCCACACTCCGCAGTAGATCCTAAGCTGAAAATATACCCTACTTCGGAACATGGATAGCCATATTTCTTATCAAATTTCTTATTCAAATTTTTTCCTGATCCAAACTTGTTTTTTTGACTCAGATGTTTTAGCGTAAAAAATACGCTTTAGGACAGGGTATATTTCCTAAATGAAGGAAAGGACGTATTTACAATTAATCAATCATAAACCTCGGCAACTTTTGTTCAGAAAAACAAGGTTTTGTGGGTATGAATAAAAATGCACATGGATATGCCTGGTTTATATTTCTGCTTTCCGCGGCTTTTTGTGCTTATGAGTTTGTGTTAAGGGTTAAAATAAGTCCCTTATCTAATCAATTGCTAACTGAGTTTAATACCTCTGCGAATGCCTTGGGTTTATTATCGTCGGCCTTTTTTTATGGCTATGCCCCTGTTCAACTTCTATCGGGACCTTTGATTCAGCGGTATGGACCAAGAAAAATATTAATTTTATCATTAACCATTTGTACGGTATCTACACTTTTTTTTGCAATAGCCTATCATTTCGCAATTCTTTTTTTCTTACGCTTTCTGGTTGGCTTAGGAAGCGGTTTTGCTTTTGTTGGTGCCTATATATTGATTGCAAACTGGTTTCCTTCCCGCCAATGGCCTTTCCTATATGGCTTGCTGCAATTTATGAGTTGTCTTGGAGCGATGTATGGACAACAGCTACTGGCTTTTTTTTCGGTTGGTATGAGCTGGCGGAGACTAAGTCTTATCATTGGATATAGTGGTCTTGGGCTTATGCTTCTTTTTTACTTCTTTCTCAAAAATCATTCCAAATATCAAGAGTCTCCCTCTTTAAAAGCAGGGAATAAACTCCGATTTCTCTCCCAATTAAAGCGGGTAGCTCAAAATCCCAGCTCCTATCCCATTGCTCTATATGCTTTTTTTACCTGGGGACCTATTACCATCTCGGCCACATTATGGGGACCGGCTTTTCTGGCAGAAAAATTATTAATAAGCCTCACAGAAGCCAGTTATTTATTTTCTTATACCTGGTTAGGAATTGCCTTAGGCAGTCCATTTATCGGTTATTGGGCGACACGGGTCCCATATCCAAAATATCTCATGCTCAGTTGCTCAGCCTTAGGCTTTACTGCTTCCTTCTTTTTACTGAATCAATATATTTACAGTATCGGCTTGTACAAGTTCATTTTATTTTTTCTAGGTTTTTCAACTGCTGCTCAACCGATTAGTTTCGTTAAAATTCAACAAACAAATCCTGAGCATTGTCGGGGTACTTCCGTGGGATTTAATAATACAGCCGTGATCCTCTCAGGCGCTTTTTTACAGCCACTCTCCAGTTTTCTGATTGAACACTCACATCGTTTAAATCAGGCCAATTATTCATATAATTATACCTTAGATAACTATCATAACGGGCTTGTGCTGATGCCTGTCTGTTTTCTTATCAGTTTTATTCTCGCCGCCTGTTTTATCAAAGAACCACTACGCCTCAAAAACACAGTTGATCAGAGCCTCAAGCCTTAAATTTTCCTTGAAAAAAGATCTAAACTAAAAATCAAATTAAAGAAACTTGCAACATCTATAAGAGAGTGAGAAACTCCACAAAGATAAATCACTCATGAGTAAATCAGCAAGGAGCGATTATGGACTACTCTATATCAACAGAAAGTTTGTTGAAGGAACATAATATCACCATCAGGCAAACAGAATTGCTTATCAATGGAATATTTCAGCCATCTGTATCCGAAAAAACTTTTGATACATTATCACCTATTACCGGAGAGGTAATCACATCCGTGGCACTTGCTGAAAAAGAAGACGTTGATAAAGCAGTAAAAGCCGCAAGAGAAGCCCTGGAAAATGGCCCATGGAGTAAAATGGATGCCCGTCAACGAGGAAAGATTTTACTGAAATGGGCTGACCTGATTGAAAAACACCAGGAAGAACTGGCAAAACTTGAAGTCCTGGATAATGGTAAACCACTCAATGAAGCTGTAGGCTATGATATCCCTGCTGCAGCCAGCACCATTCGTTATTTTGCGGGATGGGCAGATAAAATTGAAGGCAAGACCATTCCTGTTTCAGGGAATTTTTTTACTTACACTCAAAAAGAACCTGTAGGCGTATGTGGTTTAATCATCCCATGGAATTTCCCTCTGGCAATGGCTGCATGGAAATTGGGCCCTTGTCTTGCTGCAGGATGTACCGCCCTCTTAAAGCCAGCAGAACAAACTCCTTTAACAGCTTTACGTGCGGGTGAACTGGCTCTGGAAGCCGGCCTTCCTGCGGGGGTATTGAACATATTACCGGGATTTGGAGGAGATAGCACCGGAGAAGCTATTGTTAAACATCCTGGAATTGACAAGCTGGCATTTACCGGGGAAGCCCGAACTGCACAACTTATCAAACAGGCCACTGCCCATTCGATGAAACGTCTTTCCTTTGAATTGGGAGGTAAAAGCCCAAACATTATTTTTGATGATGTCGATATCGATGAAGTTGTCGAAGGGGCGATTGGAGCCATTTTCCTGAACCAGGGACAAAATTGTTGTGCTGGAAGCCGCACTTTTGTTCAGAAAAATATTTACAATGATTTCGTCACCAAATTTGCGGAAAAAGCAAAAGAACGACGCATCGGTAATCCTTTTAAATCAACTATTGAACATGGCTCGCAAATCGATAAAGCGCAGTTTGACAGGATTATGCACTATATTCAATTAGGAAAAGAACAGGGTGCAAATTGCATTGCCGGTGGGCATCGCCATGGGGAAAAAGGTTATTTTATAGAGCCCACTGTTTTCAGTCATGTCAAAGATTCCATGGCCATCGCCCAAGAAGAAATTTTTGGCCCAGTTGCCAGCTTACTTTCTTTTGAAACCATGGATGAAGTCATCCAGCGAGCAAATAACACTTCTTTTGGACTTGCAGGTGCCGTTTGGACAAACAATATCGATATCGCTTATACAATTGCTCAAAAGGTTAAAGCAGGGACAGTATGGATCAATTGTTACAACATCGTTGATCCTGCCGCTCCTTTTGGAGGCTTTAAGCAGTCAGGAACAGGCCGTGAGCTTGGTGAGCAAGCGCTCGATTTATACACAGAAACAAAAACTGTTACCATGCTAAAAAGGATGATTTGATGCAACATTTTATCAGTGATAACGCTTCTCCTGCTCATCCGGAAGTTATGAACGCTTTAATGGAGGTGAATTCAGGTTATGAAGTGGCTTACGGGCAGGACCGTATCACAGAAAAGGCAAAACAGCTTTTTCGAAAGCATTTTGGTGAATGTCAGGTTTTTTTTATGTCAACAGGCACTGCTTGTAATGTCATTGCCCTAAAATCTATCCTTGAATCCCATGAGGCCGTGATATGCGCAGATAGTGCCCATCTCTATAAAGATGAATGTGGCGCTCCTGAAGCACTTCTGGGAGTTAAGCTGCTGACAGTAAAAACACCTCAAGGCAAATTAACTCCTGAGAATATTTCGCCTTTATTGCTGGATAGAAATATGGTTCACCGTGTACAGCCTAAAGCGGTTTCCATTTCTCAATGCACTGAATGGGGTACCGTATATTCCATTGAGGAATTAAACCGCTTATCTGAATTTTGCCATAAACATGGATTATTATTACATGTTGACGGAGCAAGGCTGGCTAATGCAGCTTGCCATTTAAACACTTCTTTAAGAGAGATATGCCTTAATGGAAAGATTGATTTATTATCTTTTGGCGGAACTAAAAATGGCTTGATGGGCGCTGAAGCACTGATTATATTTAATGCCAGCCTGGCTGGAAAAACACCCTTTATTCAAAAGCAGTTCATGCAGTTAAGCTCCAAAATGCGCTATCTTTCTGCACAGTTTATTGCCTTGCTTAACGATAATCTCTGGCAGAAAAATGCTGACAGAGCTAACCAAATGGCAACGTTGCTGGCTGAGCAGACTCATCATGATGTAGATATCATCATGCCAGTCGAAACCAATGTCATTTTTGCCCGGTTACCCAAAGAAGTTATTTCTCCTCTACAGACAGCTTTTCCTTTTGCTGTTTGGAATTCCGAAAAAAACATTGTACGCTGGATGACATCTTTTGATACACAAGAGCAAACTGTCATGGCATTTGCTAAAAAAATAAAAGAGGTCATAAATGACTACAGTTAAACAGGCCTATGCTGAATTATTAAAAGATTTAGTGTCCTTTGACTCCATATCAAATAAAAGCAATTTACCATGCATTGATTTTCTTAGTCATTATCTGAGCGAGCGACGATTTCGCACACAAATGTTTTTCAATGAGGATAAAACAAAAGCCAATCTTGTTGCTGCCATTGGTCCAGATATCAGCGGCGGACTTATGCTTGCCGGACATACCGATGTTGTACCTGTTGACCGCCAACGATGGGATTTTAATCCTTTCGAACTTATTGAAATGAAAGGAAGGCTCATTGGCCGAGGTACGTCCGACATGAAGGGTTTTATTGCTCTCGTCTGTGATGTGATTGACTCGGTTTCTCTGAATCAGCTAAAAAAACCCTTATATCTTGTTTTCACTTATGATGAAGAAGTAGGTTGTTTTGGTGCGAAATCACTACAGAAGGAATTGTTTAAATACGCGCAATATATAGACTTTGCCTTAATAGGCGAACCTACTAACTCATCACTGGTAAATACTCATAAAGGCATGCAGGCTACAAAAACACAATTTATGGGTAAACCCGCTCATTCCAGCGCCCCCCATTTAGGGAGCAACGCTATTATGGCAGCTTCTGCCTTTTTACAGCAGCTACCCTCATTCCTGCCTAAAGAGGAAAATTCTGCCTTTACACCAGCTTATACTACTTTTAATGCAGGAATGATTAAAGGAGGAAGCGCAGTTAATATTATTGCTGAACACTGTCAGCTTGATTGGGAATGCCGCCCTCTGCCCGGAATACAAGAGAAAGAAATTGCTCATATCATGGATAAGCTTACTGAAGAGGTTAGATCTTCGTCAAAAGTGGATGTTCATCATCACATCATATCTTTTGTACCAGGCTTGACCACCAAAAATAACCAACAAAGCATTGAGTTCGTAAAACAATTTTTACCTGAAAGTATAAAAGTGACCACTGCACCTTTTGTAACGGAAGCAGGGATATTTGAGCAAGCCTCCATTCCTACTATCGTCTTTGGTCCTGGTGAGCTTGAACAAGCTCACCAGCCTAATGAATCGGTTTCCATTGAGGCAATGGAAAATTATCGCCAGTTTTTGTTTGATTTGATTCAACATCATTGCCATTAACCATGTATTCAGGAGTAGAAAGTATGCGTTTTTTCAGTGATAAGGAGTTTGAAAACCGTTTAACTAAAGCAAGACAAGCCATTGAGTCAAAAGGTTTCGATGCCTGTATTATTACCAACCCGGAAAATATTTATTATTTGACTGGTCTTAATCATCAAGGTTATTTTGCTTATACCTCATTAATTTTACCCGTTAATCAAGAACCGGTGCTTATCATGCGTAGGATGGAAGAAAAGATCGTTAAAGACATGGTCATTCCAAGTGTCAGATTTTTTCCTTATAACGATGGTATTGATCCCCTACCGAAAGCCAGCAATACCGGGGAAGATCTAACCTTATCTGCTTATAAAGAAGGTGCAGAATCCGGTGGTTTGATGCCATCTAGTATGAGTCTTGGTATATCGGTTCGTGATGAAGATGAAAAAGACATGGATTACACCAATCCTGCGAAAGTCACCTGTAAGGCCTTAAAAGAGCTGAGACTTGAATCGTCAAGAGTGGCTTTTGAAAAAAACAGTTCCTTTCTTCCCTATCGAATTGCAGAAGGTTTTGTTCAGGACATGCCGAACATCACCTGGTTTGATGCTGAAAATTTAATTAATGATTGTCGTGCCGTTCTTTCAGCACAAGAAATTGAATGTGCAAAAGTTGCTGGTAAAATCTCAGATGCCATGATTTTAAGTGGCATTGCCATGGCTGGTGAAAACGTTCCCAATAAAAACGTTGCCGCTCAGGTCTTTTCTGCCATGGTTCAGCGCGGCGGTACTTATCCCGCCTTTGTCCCTCTTATCCGTTCCACACGTACGCTCAATCATGAGCACGGCACCTGGGATGACGATGTTTTACAATATGGCGATCATCTTTTTCTTGAAATGTCTGGCTGTCACTGGCGATACCATGCGCCTGTAGGCAGATTAATACACATTGGTAAAGCTTCTTCTGGTGCTGAAAAAGCGACTAAAGTATGTGTTGAAGCAGAATATAATGTTGTTGATACCATTAGGCCTGGCGTTACCGCGAATGAAGTCTACCAGGTATGGAAAAAGACCATCGACAAATATGGCTTTGAGCATTATCATCGCCATCACTGCGGCTACATGGTTGGTATTGGCTTCCCACCCAGTTGGTCGGGTTCCGGTGTTCCACGCAGCTTAAGAAATGGTTCAGACATGATCATTAAAGAAGGCATGGTGTTTCATTTACTTTCATGGCTGATGCGGACAGGAAAAGGCGATGCTTTCGTATCCGATTCCGTGGTAGTAACCAAAAACGGCTGTGAGTTTTTAACCAATGCTCCCAGAGAATTGATGATTAGATAACGTATTTGATATAAAAATATTTGTATTTTTTATGTTGTTAAGAAATCTTATCCCGTAAAAAATTTTTTACGGGATAAGATTAAAAATTTCACTCAATTATTCAAGTGTCGTGCTTCGTTTTCAGCCTGTTCCTCTTTTGTATCCAACATATTCCTTACCGTGTTCTATAAAACTTTTAATAATTGATAACACCATTTTCATATCTCTCGGTGAGAAGCTATAATATTCATATGTCTTATCTATAAATACAAACTCATGAAACTGAATGAAACATCCGTTAAAAAACTATGTGGTGAGGCAAAAGAAGCCGTCGTATTTGGCTTCGGCAAATATCAATATAAAGAATTATGTGAAGAAATTAATAAGCTCGGAATAAAAGCTGTTCATTCTGATGATTATGAATATAAACATGAAGTAGATAAAAACGCTCCATACAGTCCTTTTAGATATTTTAAGTTTATATTAAATGATCTGCTCATAGAAAACTACAAAAGACAACAAAAAGGCGAGCCTATTATTCCCTTATTTTTCGTTGTAGGGCTTAATGAGAATGAATACGATAAAAAACAAATTGCTGAAAGACAGGATCATTATGATAAATGGGTGACCCTTACAGAATTACGAAGATGTTATAAGCTTGTTTCTGAATTTGGAGATGAAATCACCGATATAGCCAAGAATACATTTCAATTTGTCAAACTGGTTTCCAAAGAAAACACATATCAATTACAGGCAGTAGATCCTTTCTGGCGAGATGAACAATGGAAAGCTGCGTGGGAAGAACGTAAAAAAAATCCGGATGTACCTAGAAATACACCACATAAACATATTTTTTGGCGAGAAACATTTGAAAAACTACTTAAAGAGTCTTCCCCAATAAAAGACTCTTCACCAAACGAGCCCTCACATTATAAAAAAACTTAAACATACTCCTTAAAACAATTCTTATGCTTTATCTGCTAATACAGTTAAAACCAAGTCAGTAACAGCATTATCAATAACCCAACGGCAAACAATAAAAACAATAACAGCTGCTTAGTTAATTTCTCCGAATGTAGCTGGGGAATTAAATCTGCAGCACCTATATATAAAAAATTACCAGCAGCAAAGGGCAATAATAAACTGACATTAACATTCCCGGAAAGTAGATAAGCCAATACAGCTCCAATTGGAAAAGTCAGCGCTGAAATCATATTGAACAGAAGTGCTTTTTTGCTGCTCCAGCCACTGTGGACCAATATGCCAAAATCACCCAGTTCCTGGGGTATTTCATGTGCTACGGCAATAAGCCAAATGATCATGCCAAACCTGGCATCAATCAAAAAAGCTGAACCAATGGTAAGACCACCAATAAAATTATGGAAACCGTCAGCAAAAAGAATAAGATAACTCACCGGTTGATGCTTTAAAGAAGAACGATGGCAGTGATGCCAGTTCAAGAACTGCTCTAAAATAAAAAAAAGAACAAACCCTGAAACCAGGGCAATATAGATGATTTTCTCATTTCCCAGCTTGTCAACAGCTTGCGGAAGCAGATGAAAAAATGCGCCGCCTATGAGCGTACCTGCGGCAAGACTCACCATAGGCTGTATGATCTTATGAAATAAATGCTCAGGTAAAATGAGAGCAAACCCTCCAACCAGAGCGATGACACTCATCATGAAACTGAAAATGAGAGTCAAAACCAGGGTTGACATTGGTTCCATCCGGTTATTTTTCCCATCTAGCTGGGAACGTTGGACGCACTGCCTAATTCCTCCATCTCTATTGTTATATTATTTGAAGCAGATGGATAGAGACAATGTCCTAAACTTCTGCCAATTTTAGGTGCACAACATATACCAAGGCAAGCGCCAACGAGCATTGAAGCAGGAATACTCACTAACCACCCCACTTCTGCTTCATTGGAAAGCGCAGCCGTGTTTTTTAAGATAAAATAAAGACCTACATGTAAACCCGTGAGCAGCATACTCGTCATGCAACCGGAAAATTTTGCATAAGGCTCTCGGCGAAAAGCGTCTTCACAATCATCTATGTTTTCTTTTCGTACCTTCATTTTTTCTTCATATTTTTGTGTTTCCTCGTTTATTTTTACTTGAAGTTTTGAATTTAAAAACTTCCTGACAATAGCAGCAACCTCCTCTGAACGAAAAAAATCTGGTGAGTTTAAGAACTGCGGAGGTAATTTAAAAAAAAGGTTGGGATTTGTTTCTTTTATTTTTTTAGCAGTCAGCACCTGCAGGCTCCGAATTTCCTCAGTGTTGCTTTTAGAAACAATTTTAGGCATATTTTTCTCACTTAAACATTACATTTACTCATAATGAACAGACTGTATTATTTTATAACTTAATCTGCCATTTGATCCGATAATTTTTGACTGATTTTTTGATGTATATGATCAAACCCACGATTGCTCATGATCAATACAGCATCGCCTTCTTCTGCCTCTTTGCAAACGGCTTCAGTAATTTCATCGGTGCTCGACAATAAATAGGAATTGCTCAGATCCTGAATAGACTCAGCAAAAGAAAATTCTGCCGGGCGCAGGATAAATGCCCGATCAACCAAAGCAAATACTTTAACTGTATCTGCTGCGTGAATGCCCGTGCGCATGGTGTAAGAAGCAAACTCCAATACCAACAGAATGCGTCGATGCCTTTTACTCGCTTTTAAGGCTTCAATGGTTTTAGTAATAGCGGTAGGATGATGAGCAAAATCGTCGTATACGGTAATTCCACGACAAGTGGCCTTAATTTCCAGACGCCGCTTAACTGGTGTGTAACTTTCCAATGCCCTTGCTGCTCTTTCTGGAGCCACTCCCGCACAAGCGCTGGCAGCGATGGCAGCCAGTGCATTTTCAACATTGAATCGACCAATCAAAGACCAGTTAATTTCAGTTACTTTTTTACCGTGATGAAAAACAGAAAAAGATTGTCCGGCCACATCCATGAGTTGAGCAGACCATTCAGCCTCTGTTGAATCACTCACACATTCTTCTATCCGGCAATAACGGCCTTTTTTAAGTACCTGGTTCAAGGCTTGATCGTCACGTGGTTTGATAAGCAGACCACTCGGCGGAATAGTGCGCATAAAATAATGAAATTGTTGCTGAATCGCAGCAAGATCAGCATAAATATCAGCATGATCAAACTCAAGATTGTTGATAATAGCAATTTGCGGCCTATAATGCATAAATTTTGGACGTTTATCAAAAAAAGCACTGTCATATTCATCCGCTTCTATGACAAACCATTGGCCAGAACCGAAACTGGCGCTGGTATTAAAATTAGCCGCCACACCACCAATTAAAAATCCTGGATTCATACCAGCATGATGTAATATCCAGGCTAACATGGCTGTGGTGGTTGTTTTCCCATGGGTTCCGGCTACCGCTATCACCTTATAACGCGTAAGAATATTTTCAGCTAACCATTGAGGGCCCGAAATATAATCTGCTCTTTGCTCTAAAATGGCTTCAAGAAGCGGCATCCCTCGCTTGATAGCATTGCCGATGATCACACGATCGGCTTTCAAAGCCACCTCGCTGACTTCATAACCTTCAATCCATTCGATACCTTTTGCAGCAAGCAAATCGCTGACTGGAGGATAACAGTTGGCATCACTGCCGGTTACTTTAAAGCCCGCTTCTTGGGCCAGCACGGCCAAGGCACTCATAAAAGTACCGCCTAATCCAAGAATATGCAAATGCGTCATGATGATCTTATCGCCATAAAGAAACAGTTAATATATTCAAAGCCAGTAATCCTACACTGGCTAAAAGAGATTGCATAGTCGAAATATTTAAAGAGTGTCGATAAATATGTGCTGTGATCATAAACTGCCAAACAGAAAGTCCAACCGTTGCAAACAAATAAACCGTACCTAACAATAAAACAAAAGGGTTTTGCATATTTGTTTTAGCTAAAAAAGGCATCAATATTAATAAAGGGATAGCAAAAATATGGATCATGAAATGGGTCGCCCATAAAGATGTGATGGTTTGCACCAACCGCTTAGGAAAAGAAAACAGCTTTAACAGGATATAAGTATAAATCAGATAGGACAACAACAGACTTACACCAGCCAATATTGTAATTAGAGGAGAAAATATAGGCTTTGCAGCAGCAAACTGCCACTGAAAAACGATTAGAATGAAGAACAGAAATCCTGTAAGCACCATTAAAAAGAATGAATATGGAGTATTTTCGGGTGATGTGCGAAACAAGCACAAATGCCAATAGCACCGAACGATTTTTGTTAACATAAAAAATCTCTGTTATTCATTGTGATGATTAGATTTTAGAACCAGTATAAACACATCACAAATCCTATTTACGGATTTATCCTGGCTTTCTTTTAATAATACTTACTTGTTGCACAACAGGTTTTTGCCATGGTCCAGAAATTTTATAAGTATAGGCGCTGATTTTCTGCATACCGTGCTTGATAATTTTATTGGCTATCCAAGCAGCAATACCTGCAACAGGACCTCCTGCGATAGTGGCAACCACCGGCAAACTGGCTGCAATATGAGGGGAAATTTTCAATTCAAGATCATATAAGCGCTTTTTCAAATCCAACTCACCTCTCATGCTGGCATAAGCCACAGGACCATCAATGTAGCTGTCTTTCGTTCGCATATTTCCGTTGGCTATAAGAAAATGTCCTTTAAAAACATCAAAACTATAACCTTTTTGAGATAAATCGCTGAAATCCAGTTTCAGGCGTCTTGGAATGGTTTGCAAGCTTAATATACTCAACAATTTCCCCAAGCCAAGTTTTTCCTCTGTTTCCTGACTGAGATTAGTAATACGACCATCTTTCAGATAAATACTCATCTGTCCTTTAATGGAGGCTAACGTAAAATCAAGCATGGAACCTGGCCAGGTTCCATTAAAATCGACTTCACCATGATCAGCTTCCACAACAGGATCGATTTTGAAGTGCTCCAGGGATCTTGCCAAATCAGAAATCAAAAGTTTGCCATTGACACTTGTCTGACTTTTACTGGAATTCTTCTCCCACTCGCCTGTCACATTCAACTGGTAGCCAGGGGCGGTAATTTTACCGTAATCAAGCAACCATTTTTTCTCAGTAGAATGACTTTTAATGGTTATATTTCCTAAATTGAGATCATCTAATAAAAAATCATCGATGCGTAAATTAAGATGGGGTATCTGGCTGGGATGAAGGTTTAATTTGGAGGCAGATGATGTTTTTAAACCCGGTGAAGCTAATTGCAAACGCTTAAAATAGCCTGACAAGAGGTAATCACGTGGCTGAAATCTTAAATCAGCCATTATTTTTGGCTGTTTAATAAAAATAGACCAGTCTTTTGCATTCAGTTTTGAAGCCTTAAAATACAATTGACTAAAGGTATTATCAAATAAAACGGCTTTTCCAACATGCAAATCGATAAAATTTAAATAAGGAAAAATCGTAAGATCAGTGTTTTTCTCCGATACTGAAGACAGCACTTTACTCCACTGCTCCAGATCCAAAACGGGTACACTGCCAAGAACACGAACACCCTGCTGACTTTGTTTCAGCGCATGTCCGCTCCCCAGACGCATCTCTCCTGAATACAGAGAAAGCCGTCCATTTTTTTCCTCAAACCACATGTCCGTGCTCAAACGGGCATCATAGTTCAGTCGCAAACGCATGGCCTTTTTGGGATTAAAGTCAACATCAACCATTAAAGGAGCATTTTTATCACTGGTTTTACCCAAAGGAGAGGGAAGATCAATGGCAAGCCCTTTCAGGGAGGATCTCATGTGAAGATGATCCAGATCATTTGGATCATCGGTCAATTTTAAATGCGTTGTTGCCGATATCCTTCCTTGTAAAAAATTTAATATAGGCAATTGATACTGTTTACGCAATTCTTTAGCGGTAATATGATTCTCTATCATCACTGAAGTGTAAGGCTTAGGCGTTTTAGTAGAGCGAATCGACATCTTGAACGGATAACCTAAAGCTTTTCCTTTAAAAGTGCTTTTGGTTACGCCTTCTTCATCAAAATCAAGTTGCCCAGATAAATTATTTAACTTAAGCTTTCCAAGCGAATGGTAAAAAGAAACTGAGTTATCTAAAAAATGGATGTTGCCGCGCGCTAAAATCTTATCATTTTCAGGATATAAAGGAATCTGTAATTTTAAATCCAGATTTAACAATCCATAAATCTTTAACATTTTCATCATGGACAACCTTTTCTGTAAGGGAGAGTTCATGACAAAATCAATCGTTTTTTGAGCCGACCCTTCTGTTTTTCCATGAATAAGCAGCATTTCTTTATCATGGCCAATATCATCAACGTTCAAGTTGATTTCCTTAACAGGCATGCCTTGTATATCCGCATTAATGATATCAGCCTCCAGTAAACGTTTATTGACTCTTAAATAAGCATCAATGTCATGAACAAAAGGCCATTTTGAATTAAAGCGTAGTTCCGCACCGCTTAAGTGACTTTGAATCTTAAATACGCCAGATTGATCATCAAAAGGAAAATCAGATGGCTTACCATGAAAAATTACCTGCCCACTTCCTTGTGCGATACGCTTAATATCCTTTTTTAACCAAGCGGCCAATTTTGGCTTAAGATGCTGTTCTGGCAAATAATGAAGCCATTTCTCTATATTTTTTGCCGAAAAATCTGTGACCAGATGAGCATATCCTAATGAATCGCTGGACAAATCATCCAGTACCCCCTGCATGCTCAATGTCAAGTCGGGTCGGTTTAGTACGAATCTCGCAATACTCAACCTTAAACCATGACTTAGATTTTTCCAGTCAAATTCCCCATTTAGAATGGAAAAAATCTGCCCTGGATATCCCTGAAAAGCAATTAAGGCATTTTCACTGTCAAGGGCTAAATGGCCACTGTCAGGCTGCCAATGAATCACTCCTGACAAATGATTTGAGCCCGGAACTGAGCCATGGGCATGCCAGCCCAGTTTCTCAAAATGACTTAAGAAATAGTTGACCTGATGATTTGCAAAATGGATCTGTGTGTCATGAAGCTCGCCATGTGTTTGTATTTTTGATAAAAAACGCAAGGACGGCCTCCAATGGGTAATTTCAGGTAACAGAGATTCTATGATCAGTGATTTAATATAAAACTGGTAGGATTGATTTTGATTATCATAAATCAACTGAAACTGATTTTCAGGCCAGCGAACTCCGGCATAACGCAATTGAAGATGATCAGCAGATAATTGCCAGCCTGAGTCTTTTGCCTTCCAGGCTATATTTCCTTTTATCGATTGAATAAGCTGCTGTTTGTTCTGATTTTTTAATTGCCAGGCCAGATGCCTAAAATGCAGTTGGCTTTGTATTGTGGCAATTTGGCCTCTGGCTATACTCATCCAGATATTGATATTACCCTTTCCTGCTTCAAAACGCTGAGCTGCCTTTGGAAAAATATCTTGCAATTGAGCAGGAAGTATATTTTTAAGGCTAACAAAAATCTCCCCCTTAGTGCGATGAATATGATTTGGATGAAAATACAGATCAGCTAAAAGTTTAAAATGGCTTTCTGATGTTTGCTCAAGTCTGGCTTGTCCTTCTGCCTTATAATGACCAGAATGATTCACGATTTTTAAATTAAAATCATCAATCGGAATTAATGTGCCATCAGAAAAATGCAGGGATAAAGAGACTTGTTTAATAACAAGTCTCTGCTGTAAAGCTAACAAGGAAATATAATGCTGAATAACTTCTGGTGTAAATTGATGAGTATTTAATTCGGAAGCAGACAAACCCTCAATACGCCATTTCCCTTTATCTTCATACAAAGCAAAATGAGCATCCTCTATATACAAAACACCTGGCTGAATTTGCCAATGCCATAATGAACTAAAAAGATTAATGCCAACAAATAATTTATCAAGCCGAGGCGACTCATCTTTTCCGCCGTTAACTACGACTTGTTTTAATTTGATCACTGGTTCAAACCAGTACCAGCCTGTTTCCATTTGACCAATTTTTACCGGTCGACCAATAACTGTGGACAGGCGCTGTTCTATTTGAGATTTATATTGGCTGGCCCATGGGGTCAAGGCACGAAAAATGCTTGAAAATACGGCAAGGATGATGATAGCACTTGCCAGAATTAGCCAGCTTCTTTTGATAATTTTATTCACCGGAAGTGATCGATGATGTTTCAATGCTCTTACTATACCATTGCTTTGGCCAATACTCATCATTTTCCTTATGTTTCCTGTGCTCTAACCGTTTTTCGAACATTTAAGTCCGCATTCTGATTAGAAACCGCATCCTGCGAGTCTTAGCATTAAACCAGAGACAGATAAGAAGTCTTTTTTACCATCCTTTTACAACCTGAATACCATAGATGTATTTAAGCCCTAGCTATAATTGATACTGATTTTCATTTAATTTTTTTTGCACATCTTCTTTTTTTATATTATTTCTTTGAAAAAAAGAAGACATACGTTTTAATCGATTCTCCTTTTTTTCAACACTTTTTTCCTCTGGTTTACAAGCATCAAATAATTTCCTGTATTTTTTTTGTGTCTCTTCGCTGACTAAAGATTCTAGTTTAGTGAGAGAATCAATGAGGTAAGGAGGCGCTTTTCTGTTTTTAATCAAATCATGATAATGCGTATCAATATCTTTCACAATGACTCTACCCACTTCCTGAATACATTTATCATTTAAAGAATTAGTAGCACTTTTACTTGCTGATACTATGTTTTCGATCAATTTCAATAACGCTGCTTGCAACAATTGCTCGTTTCCATCAAGCGCATGAAAATGCAAATTATCTCTAATACCTTGAATTGATTTTTTTAAATTGGGTGAAATATCTTTAATGGAAAGAAGTGTGACAGCAATAGGTCCTGTTTTACCAAAATTTTTTATCGCAAATTCAAAATCAGAAAGCCCAATGGCAATTATTTTTTCCGTTTTTTCAGCTTGTTTCTCACGTATTTGCCCTTTGACAGATGCATTAATCCACATTGTAAATGCAGAAAATTTATCCAAATTATTTGTTAACTTATCCTCATGCCGGTCAGACCATGCGCACTGCAGTTTATAGGTGACGGCAACAGCGATAAGATCCCGTACGATTTGCTGTTCTTCCGGAGTCAAATGAACACTTTGTTTTTTCCAGAATTCCTTCCAGGCAGGATTATTTTCAATAGGTGCAAAAAAAAACTCAATAACATCATTTTTCAGATATTGAATATTTTCCTTATTAACTACAGGCTGCCATTTTTCAAATTTTTTGCCAAACTCTTCCAGTAAAACAGGAGATTGAAAAATGTCTTCTAAACTTTTTGTCATATCCTTAGAGAAAAAAAGACGTGCTTTTTTTGTTTCAAAAACCTCACCGATATGTTTAAGATGATCGTTTTGTACAGTAGTTATCAACGCTTCGATAATTTTATCGCTGTTATTGACAAGAAATTCCTGGGCAGACATCGCATCTCCTTTTCCGTATTTCTCGACCATTATAACGACTTATGATTTTTTATCTATTCCATGAGGCAAAGAGAGCATATCATCCATGCCTATCTACAGGACAAAAAGTTTAATATATTTTTGATGTATTAAGATGTTCTTAAGACTGCACTGATATGCTTATAATATGATTTATTTCAGTAAAAGATAAACTCAATGTATGGTTTTTATAAAAAAAAGACAGAAGAAAGGGAGATAAACAATGAATTACATGAGGCTATATTAAACAGAGATGTCGCAACCTGCCTACAAATTATTCAATCTCCAGAAACCAGTGTTGATATCTTAAATCAGCAATCTCTCAATAACACACCTGCCATGCTTGCCTTAAAAACAGGGCTCATTGAAGTCGCTTGTGCCTTAATAGAAGATGAGCGCGTGGATATAGAATGCCAGGACAAAAGAGGCTTTTCACTATTGCATTTTGCTTGCTTTTTAAGAGAAGACGCCTTGATTATTGCCTTATTAAATCGAAACGCCTGGGGTGAGGCCATTGATGAAGAAAGCCCATGGCCAGACAAAAGCTTTAGTTTTAGAAAATCAGCTCTCAGAAATACTCATCCCTTTTATTTATATAAACTTGAGCAGGTAATTTACTATTTTCCTGAAGAAATTATCGACTCGGATGGCTTTAGCACCTTTCCATTGATTTTAACGGATCTTTTATTTCATGTGGACAAATTATGTCTTAATTATGCCATTAAAGAAAAAGAAGATTTTATCGAAGCAGATGAGATTCCAGCTACCTCATATCGTTTTGCCAAATATGCAGAAATAGGTTTACAAGATTTTTTTGCCATGAGAAATAGAAAGCCAGTTAACGAAGAAATACTGCAATCTTTACAGTCTTTACAGAAAGATAATCAGCTGACTCGGCGCCCAGTGTAATACTGGAGTCCTAATCTGAGGATGTGCTCAAGCCTCATAATCTTTCTTTTCGCTTCTGGCAAAAGTTTAAAAAATATGTCCATGGGATCTATAGTTTTTTCTCAGGTTTTTCCCTCAGTGTTTTTTCCTTTGATGGCAGAGAACTGTGGAAAAAAGTAGGTAATAAAGGGGCATGTTTTGATTTTTTGTTTTGAGCATCCATTGTTCTGGCAGCCTGATATTTTTGTATTTTGTAATTTTTTAACAATCGGGCACATTGCTCTTTTACTTTACTGCCGATGAAATGCTCCACTTTTCCTACAGAATTCATGAGAAAATCAGCCGTTTTTACATCTCTGAAACGAACAAGATGGTGTATATTTATATCCATTAATATGGCTTCCGACAATTTTTTAAGACAATATTTATCTACCTTTGATTTTGCCTGTTTACTTGAAAGAAGCATATCATCGACAAGCTTTACTAATCCCTCTTGTAATATTTCTTCACTTTCACTAATCGCTTTAAAATGGATATTTCTCCTGATACTCTGAAGCTGTTCCATTAATTTTGGATAGATTTCCTGTTTTGATAGCATGGATAATTTCTGATTTTCATCGCCTATATTCAGCAAGCCTGTTTTAAAATCAGTAAGAGCATTTTCAATCATTCTCCTGGTTTTTTGTAATTGTTTTTCTTTTATCTCATTATTTACTGTTCCATTAATCCACATAGTAAAGCAGGACACTTTATCAATCTGATTTCGATCTGACATTCTTACAGCATTCTCTATTGCCCATAAACATTGTATTTTATAAGCGACCCCTACTGCGATTAAATCCCGGATTTCCTTTTGCTGTTCTTTTGGAATAAGTTTTTTTTGCTCCTGCCAGAACTCTTGCCATTCCTCACTTTGTTCAAGAGGTTTGAAAAAATATTCAACTAACTTTTTTAGATACCTGATATTTTTTTTATTAACTACAGGTTCCCATTGATCAAATTTTTTTCAAAACCAGCAAGCACCTCATTATTTTGAAAGATTTTTGTCAATTCATCTGAAATAGCAATATCAAAAAACAAACGACCATAATGCCCTGTAAATACTTTACCAATATGTTCTAATTTTTTTCTTTCTACAGCCTCATTTAAAGAGTCTATGATTATATTGCTATGACTTTTAAGACGTTTCTGAGCATCATCCATTGCCTTCTCCTTTAATATCCCTTTTTCCTAATTCACATACAGATTGAATATTAATAATTCAATAAGAACAAATATTAAATTATAAGCTCAAATTTAAGTATAGTTTATTGTTCATTGTTCTCAGGGAAAGGAATTTATTGAAGCTCTCAAATGAGATAAATAATCCTAGCTGATATGACTTTTTCCATTAATTTGGCACACAAAGATGATGATCAGTGATTTGATGCGAGATGATATACTGAGGTTTACTCTTAATCTGAAGATTTATCTAGTTTGCGCAGAAAAGCCAGCTTTTCCGCAATTTTGCTTTCCATGCCTCGAGCAACCGGTTTATACCAGCCTGGCTCTTTTACTCCTTCAGGAAAATAATTTTCTCCGGCAGCATAACCATACGGCTCATCATGAGCATAGCGATAATTTTTTCCATAACCAAGCTTTTTCATAAGCTTTGTTGGAGCATTGCGTAAATGGATCGGAACCTCACGTGATTTATCTTTTCTCACAAAGGCCATGGCCTGATTAAATGCCATATAGCCAGCATTGCTTTTTGCGGCTACTGCCAGATAAATAACAGCTTGTGCTAATGCCAGTTCACCCTCTGGAGAACCAAGCCTGTCATAGGTCTCTGCGGCCTCGTTGGCAATCTGCATGGCACGCGGATCACTTAATCCAATATCCTCCCAAGCCATGCGGATAATACGTCTGGATAAATAATGAGGATCGACTCCGCCATCAAGCATGCGGCATAGCCAATAAAGAGCTGCATCAGGGTTTGATCCACGAACCGACTTATGCAAAGCGGAAATTTGATCATAAAATTGCTCTCCCCCTTTATCAAAGCGTCTGGCAGAACTGCTGAGAATGTTTTCCATAGCCTCATGGTTGATATGCCTTGTATTTAATGCCTCAGCAGCTATTGCCGTTTGTTCTATAAGATTTAAAAGCCTTCGCGCATCACCATCGGCAAAAGAAATCAGCACCTTTAGCGCATCAGTTTCGAAGCTCAAATGAGGCAGGTATGTTTGTTGAGCGCGGGTGAATAAGTTTAACAATTCATTATCAGTTAAAGGTTTTAATACATACACCTGAGCGCGTGACAGTAAGGCTGTATTGACTTCAAAAGAAGGATTTTCAGTTGTAGCGCCAATAAAAGTAATCAATCCTGATTCCGTGTAAGGAAGGAGTGCGTCCTGTTGTGCCTTATTAAAGCGATGGATTTCATCAATAAACAGGATCGTACCTTGTTGATGCTTGAGGTTCACCTTTGCTTTCTCAACCGCCGACCGAATATCCTTGACCCCGGAGAAAACAGCAGATAAAGCGATCCAGTCACAATCAAAAGCCTGAGCGGTAAGCCTTGCGAGTGTGGTTTTACCCACTCCGGGAGGCCCCCACAAGATCATTGAATGAAGTTTTCCAGTCTGGAATGCTACGCGCAAAGGTTTACCTTCGGCAAGTAAATGTTGCTGGCCGATTACATCTTCAAGAGATGACGGTCTTAGTGCTTCTGCCAAAGGCTCTTCCGGCAGATTATTGATTAGGCTCATTGTTTAATGACATCCACCCCTTTAGGTGGTTTAAATTTAAATAATTTTTGTGCCAGCTGCGGATTAATTTTAACGCCATTAAAACGTACCTTAGTAATCTGGCCTAACTGATCGTACAAATCCAGCCTCTGTAAGCTCTCTCCCTTGAAAATCATTTTCACGCGTTGAAAGCCGTTTCCAGGTTGTTTTGCTTTCATATCAAAATGTTGCGTTTTTTCTTTTTCATTCAGCTTCACGTCAAAATCACGGGCAACGGTATCATCATAACCGCTTAAAAATAATGCAGCCGTTCCCCCAAGGCTTTTTTTCTGCTTTTTCACCGTGACTTGTTCCAGATCAACATCATAAACCCACATTCGCTCCCCATCCGCGACAACCAGCTGTGGCATAGGAGATTTTGTATCCCAGCGAAAACGGCCGGGGCGGGATAAGGCCATTGTTCCTGAGGACTGAGATACCTGACGATTTTTAGCATTAACAACTTGGCTGAATGAAGCAGTCATTGTACGAATATCGTTTAATTTTTTTTGCAAAATATCCGCTGCAGTTTCACTATAACCACATTTAACAGCAGCAAGAAAGAAAATGATGATCCATTTTTTCATGATTAATCCTCAGTTACCGATGACACTAAAATTTCTCTGACACCTCCTTCCAGAGGCCCTACAATTCCAGTACGTTCCATTTCTTCGACTAAACGTGCAGCGCGATTATACCCTATTTTCAACCGACGCTGGACCGCAGATATACTGGCTTTTCGAGATTGAAGCACAAATTCAACGGCTTCATCATAGAGAGGATCGGCATCTTCTGTGGCTTGCCCTCCTTCTTCTTCAAAACCACTCTCAAAACCGTCGGTTTGCATCTGAGTAATTTCTTCCATATAGTCAGGCTCGCCTCTGGCACGCCAGTCATCAGCAATACGATGCACTTCTTTATCATCCACAAAAGCGCCATGCACTCTTAAAGGCGCACCACTTCCAGGAGCCAGATACAGCATGTCCCCGTGTCCAAGTAATTGTTCTGCTCCTTGTTGATCCAGTATAGTACGTGAATCAATTTTTGAGGACACCTGAAAAGACATCCGTGTAGGGATATTGGATTTGATTAAACCCGTTAAAACATCTACCGAGGGTCTTTGCGTGGCCAGAATAAGATGAATACCAGCAGCTCTGGCCTTCTGTGCAATACGGGCAATAAGCTGTTCCACTTTCTTGCCTACCACCATCATCATATCGGCAAGCTCATCAATAATAACCACAATATAAGGCAGTTTTTCCAGAAGCGGTACGCTTTCATTCATGGATGTACCTGCTTTCCACAAGGGATCGGTGAGTGGCTCACCCTGTGCTATTGCTTCACCGATTTTGGCATTAAATCCTGACAGATTTCTCACCCCCAAGGCTGCCATTAAACGATATCGCCGCTCCATCTCACCCACACACCAACGCAAAGCACTGGCCGCTTCTTTCATATCCGTCACTACAGGCGTTAACAGATGAGGAATACCATCATAAACCGATAACTCCAGCATTTTTGGATCAACCATGATTAAGCGAACCTGTTCGGGTGTTGCCTTAAACAGTAGACTCAGAATCATGGCATTTATTCCTACTGATTTTCCGGAACCCGTGGTTCCCGCTACCAGTAAATGAGGCATTTTGGCCAGATCCACTACCATGGGATGTCCGGCAATATCAACACCCAAGGCCAAACTTATCGGGGAATGGGCCTGTTGATACACGTCGGCAGACAATACATCCGATAAACGAACGATCTCACGATGTTGGTTAGGCAGCTCAAGCCCAACCACCGTTTTGCCTGGGATCACTTCAACAACTCGCACTGAAACTACAGACATGGAACGAGCCAGGTCTTTTGAAAGATTAGTTAATTTACTGACCTTTACGCCTGCCGCCAGCTGTAATTCAAAACGGGTAATTACAGGGCCAGGATGAACAGCTACTACATCCGCCTGTATGCCGAAATCAATCAAATGCTGCTCAAGTTCACGCGATAAACTTTCCAGTTCCTGATGCGTATAACCACCCATCGGTTTCCCGGGAGTTCCTTTATCAAGCAGGTTTAAACTGGGCATTATGCCCGAAGCCGAAGCTTTTTTTACAGCCTTTTTTTCCTTAGGTAGCTTCTGCTCTATTTTTGATTCATCAACAATGGAAACAGATGATTTCTTTTCCTTTCTCTTTTTTTCTCGTTTTTGAGACACATTCATGGGAGAGATGGATTTTTCTCTTTTTTTCATGTATTGAGCAAAAGAGCGTATTTTTAACAAGCCATAAGTCAGTCCTTTCAGCATAAAACGTAAAATTCGTAAAAAATAAAATCCAGTCAATTCAACTAAACGCACCCAGGATAAGCCGGTCAACCAGGTGACTCCCACAAGCAGCATAGCCATTAATAATAAATTTGCACCCTCAAAATTAAAGGCATGCGTTAACCCTTCTGACATTTTTAAACCGACAATACCTCCGGCACTGTGAATTTCATTGACATCCTTTACCTGCGGCTCCAGACCTAATAAGCCACATCCTCCGAGCATAAGCATGATAAAGCCGAAAAACCGCAACGTAAGAACCAGTTTGTTGATGATTTTCAGACGTCGATGATCCTTAAGGATAACCCAGGCCATGTATGCAAAGCAGACAGGAATCAGATAAGCCAGAAAACCAAACATAAAAAATAAAGTATCAGCAATGTATGAACCAACCTGCCCACCGGCATTCGTTATACTTGATGAGCGACTGATATGAGTCCATCCAGGATCACTGACTTTGTAAGTGGTAAGTGATAATAAAACAAAAAGAGCGCAGGTCAGAATGAAGATAAAACCACCCTCAATAAGACGCTTGATCAAAAAGTTCGGCAAGGCATTTTTGGGGCTGCCCGCCTGATTGCCCGAATGTTGTTTTCCCATAAGACTGTTAAAAATGTTAATTTTGTCATAATATTTGCCATCATATTAACATAAAATATAAGGAAGGCAGATACAATGAGCAAAAGCAATCATCACCGCTTAATTATTTTAGGCTCAGGCCCTGCTGGTTATACGGCGGCAGTATATGCTGCACGCGCCAATTTAAATCCAGTCGTCATCACCGGTATGCAGCCAGGTGGGCAATTAACCACCACCACAGACGTTGATAACTGGCCGGGAGATGTTGAAGGCTTACAAGGTCCTGCATTAATGGAGCGCATGCAGCAACACGCAGAGCGTTTTCAAACCAAGGTTATTTTTGATCATATTAATCATGCTGACCTCAGTGTCCGTCCTTTTAAATTGGAGGGGGATAATGAAAATTATACCTGCGATGCTCTGATCATCGCCACTGGAGCCTCGGCACGCTACCTCGGCCTTGAGTCAGAAAAAGCCTATCAAGGAAGAGGCGTTTCCGCCTGCGCCACCTGTGACGGCTTTTTTTATAGAAACAAAAAAGTCTGTGTGATTGGAGGAGGAAATACGGCAGTAGAAGAAGCGCTTTATCTTTCCAATTTAGCCTCAGAGGTAACTCTTATTCACCGTCGAGATAGTTTACGCGCAGAAAAAATTCTACAGGACAAATTATTTGAAAAGGAACGTAACGGCAACATTAATATCATATGGGATCATACGCTTCAGGAAGTTTTAGGCGATGAAATGAAAGTGACTGGCGCAGTTATTCGCCATACAAAAAGCGATGAAACTCAAACACTCAATGTTGACGGTGTTTTTATTGCCATTGGCCACACTCCCAATACAGAATTATTTAAAAATCAACTGGATATGAATGACGGCTATATCAAAATTCGTTCAGGCTTAAACGGCATGGCTACCGCTACCAACGTTCCTGGCGTATTCGCATGCGGTGATGTCGCTGATCATGTCTACAGGCAAGCGGTTACTTCAGCTGGATTTGGCTGCATGGCTGCCCTTGATGCTGAAAAATATCTGGATGAAACGGCAAAATAGTTTTTTTCTCATATAAAAATATGATGTGTTTATACATATGTAAAACTTAGTAATAAATGACAGGAGACCACCATCAAAAACCCTGTTTTACTGAGCGCAGAGAATTATACCTTTCCTGATCCTGAATACTATGATAAACAGGGATTGCTTGCTATTGGCGGAGATTTATCACCTCAACGGTTAATTCAAGCCTATTCACAGGGTATTTTTCCCTGGTTTGAACCTGGAAGTCCGATTCTCTGGTGGTCTCCTGATCCCCGCCTGATTTTATGGCCCAATAATTTCCGCATCTCACGAAGCCTCAGACAAACACTAAAAAAACCTTTTCAACTCACAGTCGATAATGCTTTTAAAGAAGTCATCATCGCCTGCGCCACCAATAAGGAACGGTTGAACAATACCTGGATAACACCAGCTATGATTGAAGCTTACGAGAAGTTACATCAAATGGGTTATGCGCATTCTTTTGAAGTCTGGTTAAATGATGAGCTTGTCGGCGGATTATACGGGGTAAGCTTAGGTCATGCTTTTTTTGGCGAATCCATGTTTCATAAAGAAAGAGACGCCTCAAAAGTCGCTATGTATTTTTTATGTTCTGTCATGAAAAGCTGGCAATTTGATTTTATTGATTGTCAATTGCCAACTGCTCATTTGCAACGCATGGGAGCAGAAACCGTCCCAAGAAAACAGTTTCTTGATTTATTACGGCGAACCTTGCGATATCCGAACAAACAGGAAAAATGGGTTTATTCATCACACAACACAATCCCACGGTAAGTATTTTCCAATATGTCAAGATAGAATGAAGTTTTTAAGCTGAAAAGAGCATTTATCGGGAAAATGTGGACCACAGTGTTTTCAGCAAAAAAGACACGAGCCCTGTACATATCAGCTGGAGCAATTGCCATTTACCTCATTTTAGTGCAATATAAGCAGCAATTTTCTATAATAAACATATTTTTAATCTATTCCCTTTTTGAGAGACCTATGGCAAAAGAAGATCATATTGAAATGCAAGGTACAGTTATTGAAACACTGCCTAATACCATGTTTCGTGTAGAGCTGGAGAATGGCCACATTGTTACTGCTCATATTTCTGGTCGCATGCGCAAAAATTACATTCGAATTCTTACCGGTGATAAGGTTAAGGTAGAGCTTACACCGTATGATTTAACCAAAGGCCGTATTACCTTCCGTGATAAGGGTTAATCTTGGTTTATATGCAATCCGCCATTTTTTAGCAAAAGTTTTTTTCCATATCTTTGAACAGTTGCATTGAAAGTTTTTCAAGTTTAAGGCCATCAAGGAAGATGGTACACCTGTAACTCTTTACTCATGTTAAGCAACTTCGCCTTTTTTGCATCTTTGTACGCATTTTGAAATTCAAATACTCTTTTTCTCCATGTAAACTGCGCTTTAAGATTCCAAAATGCATACAAATTTTCTAAAAAATACTATGCTGCGAAATATGAACTCTTTATCAAGCTTGCTCATTCACTGTAGCTATTATCTCTATCTAACGGTTGTACGTTTTGAGCGGCTATCTCTTTTGAAATATGGAGTAAAAATTGACTATCTTTTTATAAAATGATGACAAAACTCCTCAGCTGTCTCCTCAGAATCTCTACATTTTAATAAGGATAAAGGATCATTATGTCCAAACCCAAATAAACGGTTGGAAGAAATGACTTTTCTATTCTTCCAATGGTTAACCCTTTCCACAGACCTTTTTTCCTTTTTAAGAGAGTAATGCAATGATGCCTTTTCCGGAATCACACCATCAAGAACTTCATTACTATCTTTACTGTGCTTTGAAGGCTTTATCACAATGTATTCTTTATATTTATCAGGAATCTCAATGAAATAAGGCGCAACCTCTAACTCAAAATTAGAAAGATATAATTTAAGTGAAGTCCATTTTTGTTTCTTCGTTTCCCTTTCTCGCTCTAACTGATAATGTTTAAGATTAGAGAAACTCGAAAAAGAACGTCCATTGAATATTTTAATCGGCATCCCCTGTTTAAAATATAAATAACTGATTAAAGTTAAGACAGCCGCACCTAATGAATGCCCAACCAGAGATATATTTTTCTCGGAAACTCCCATATTTCTTAAACGTTCAACCTGAGCAATAGCATCGTACACAAGATCAATCTGGCTTTTTAATGCGCCGGAACTTCTGATAACGTTCCTAAAATTAAAGGCAACCACATTTTGCTTAAGTTTTCGAGAGTGACGAACCAAATCTTTATACAAATCTTGCATGCACATGTCATTGCCTACGGCAAAAATAACAAATTTTTGTTGGTCAATTGGCTGTCGCTGTTGTTCGATATGTAAAAACTCTGCCGTTTCTAAAAGGGCTCCGTCAAAATTTTCTATTTCGTGATGTTGGAATGAGATATCCGAAGCCTTGCTTAATTCATTTTTTATTGCCGCTTCAATCGCATAAGTTTCCTCTAAGAAAAAAAAATCATTTTTGAGGTTTTGTGCAGGTAATACCTGCTTACTGACAGTAGAACCCATAAAAAAACAAAACATTTCGCGCAACCATGTTTTTGGGTTGCGCTTGCTTCCGAAACCGAAATAATATTCAGCAGCCTCGTGTATCGTGTTTTTTTTAACAATATATTTCATAACAACTAACCTGTTAAATTAATCGCATATATACAAAAACGCATATTATACACAAATTAACTACAAAATTTCTTCCATAGCGTATTCCTATTTATTTAAAGCCAGGTTTATCTCTTTACCGATCTTTTGAAATTACCAATGTATTTCCTATAATTTAAACAAATAGATTTATTTTTTTTCAACAATGACCAAGTCCAAGCAAGAAACCATTAGTAACCTCGAGGATGAACTTTGGGATGTGGAAACGGTAACCGCAGTAGCTGAAGCCAGGAAAGCTAAGCGAGAAATGAAAGGTGATTCAATGAACCTTTTCATATTGAAAGTTGATCATCCTGAAAGTGACAATGAACTGGCGGCATTTATCAATGAACTGAAAAATAAAATCACGGACATTCCAAATGGAACACGCATTCAGTTAGCAGTACAAAGTGGTGAACACTGGTATCCGGTGGATATAGAAATTAATAACCAAAATTTAAGTGTACTTATACCTGAAGCAGGATTTTCACCTAGCACAGCAAATGCCACCAGTCTGATTTTAGATGCTTTCCCTAAAGCTGATATTTATCGTTTCTACCCTGAAACAGAAACTCATTTAGGCAGGCAAAGAACTTATATGATTCAAGCTGATGGCGAAAGCTGTTCCAAGTATGCATTACAACAGCTTTTTTCTTTAAATAAAAATAAAGATCTCCACCATCAATTAATGCAAAATCAAGGTTTGTTTGAAATAGAAAGCCTTTATCCCAAAGCTGAAAATCCTAAACAGCATTATAAATTTAGCTTTTCTAATTGTTCCCCTGAATTGGCAGTCATATTTAAAGCCACCCAATCGACCTCAGCATTTGAGAGGTTAAGTGATTCCATAAAAAAAGAGCCCGTTAATACAAAAGGAGAAACATTACAAGAATATTTCCGCAGGCATGTCAGATCAGAATCAACTGAAAGACCGCAAAGTCGGGGTGTTTTTGATTTTAAAGCAAAGCAAATTTCAGAAACAAAACATTTTCTTAAGAGTCTAAAGAAGGATGGTTATAAGGAAATAATGAAAACTTCTGCTCGGACTGGAATTGATTTTTTAACACAAGAAAAATTCAATTTAAAATCGGAACCAATGGGAAAACGCAGCTTGATTGAACATAAACAAACTCGTGATTTATTTTTACAAAAATTAAATCAGTATTTTAGAGAAACAAGCACGGCTCTTCATCAAGTTATGCACTCTCCTGAAAAAATGCAAAAAGCAATAGAGCTGCAAGGAAAACTTGAATCATTAAGAGAACGATTTATGGCGGTTACACCTTCTTCATATAAAAAATCACTAGACAGCTTATACAAAACTCATATGGAAGAGCTTATGCAATTAAGTGATGAAATTAATGCAAATGCTGGGTTGTTGGAAACTGATGCAATGAAAACAATGGATAGGCAGCTTAAAGAAATTCAAGAAATAGCCAGGAGTTCATATCCAACTTCAAAAATATCCAGTCGTTTTCGTGAAAAATTAAAAATTATAGTTTCCGATCGTAAAGAGCTTGTTGAAATGCTGGATAAGTTAGGTCATAAGGAAGATAACAAAGCAATAAAGCAACAAATTAATTTAATCAGAAAGCGTGCAATTAATGGTGCAGAAATGCATTCAATTCAAGACGCGTTAATTGCACTAAAAGAGAAGAATGAAGTAAAAGCTCCTCATTTGCTTCAGAATGTATTAGAGAAACTGGATTCAGACATCCCCAAAAAAAGTATGTCAAGCTAGAACCAAATTATAGACTATTTTCTATAATTTTTAATAACTTAACTTCCTGCTACCGTCATTTCTTCGATCAAGACCGATCCACAACGGGTGGCGATATTAGGATTAATATCTGTACCTACTGCTCGAATTTGTTGAAACATTGTTTTAAGATTGCCAGCAATGGTCACTTCTTCCACAGGGAACTGTATTTTTCCATCCTCAACCCAGAATCCACTAGCTCCCCGGGAATAATCACTAGTCAAAATATTCACTCCCTGCCCCATTAATTCAGTCACCAATAGCCCCCTGCCCATGATTTTAAGAATGTCTTCGAGTTCACCGGCATTGGGGGAAATTGTTAAATTATGTACACCATCACTATTTGCGGTTGTTTGCAATCCTAATCGACGGGCGGCATAACTTCCTAAGACATACTGGCAAAGTTGACCTTCTTTGACAAATTCATTTCTACGGGTAGGCACACCCTCACTATCAAATGATGCACTACCGAGACCCCAGGGTAAATGAGGTTGTTCATAAATCGATATAAAAGATGGAAAAATTCTCTGACCACAGGCATTAAGAAGAAAAGAGTTTTTGCGATATAAGTTAGAACCGCTGATAGCAGAAATAAAGCTTGAGAATAATCCACTTGAGACCCGGGAAGAAAACACAACCGGAATCTTTTGCGTTTTTATCTGTTTTGCTCCAAGACGGCTTAATGCACGATCAACCGCACTCTTTGCTAATTTTTTCGCAGGGAGCAAATCCTCTGCCCTTCTTGCAGTTGTGTAGTCATAATCTCGTTGCATTTCATCCTTTAACTTGGCAATGAGCGAACAACTTATGCCATGTCTTGTGCCATGAACAATACCCTCAGCACCTTTCGTATTTGCATAGCCGTAATGCACTGAAGAAGTAGAGACACTCACTCCATCGGAATTTACAATCCGCTTATCTGCTGCCAAAGCATCTGATTCACAGGCTAAAGCCATTTCTATCGCTTCCGCAGGAGTTATGTTCCAATCATGATATAACTCTAATTGTGGATAATCGTTTGTCAGTAACTCTTTATTAGCCAGGCCAAAACAAGGATCTTCTGCACTTATCCTGGCAATGTCGCAGGCTGCTTTTACCAAAGCATCTATGGCTTCTGAAGAGGTATCGGTACTGCTGGCACTTCCCTTTCGATGACCGTAATAAACCGTCAATCCTATTCCTTTATCCTCGCCAAAAGCAACCGTCTCCACTTGCCCCATCCGTACGTCTGTCGAAAATCCCTGATCATGATTCACCGACACAGCGGCTTCCGTAGCGCCTTGTTGAAGCGCACGTGACAGCACTTCCTGCATCAGGGTTTTTAACTGCTTAGTTGACTGTACAAGGTCAGTATTGTTATGTTCTGTTATAAGTTGCATAAGCATTTCTCAAAATAAACGGTTGTTCACAAGGATACAATAACATGAGTTTGCAAACCAAGGTTTATCCCATCAAATTCATTCGTTGGATAGGCCTCATTCCACTTTTTTTTCTCTTATCTCCTAACACAACGGCCAAAGTCAACACAGGCTGGCTACAAATAAAAGAGGGAATTGAATACAGGGATCTAGGAGATAGTTTATTAAAACCCTGGTCTCATATCCATATCTTTCGCATTGACCTGCGGAAGAATCAATTGGGCTTGATTACAGCCAACGCCCTGTCCCAGAAGAATGCGCCAGTAAGTGTATATGCACACTTCAGTCAAGCTTTGCTGGCTGTCAATGGTGGCTTTTTTGATCGCGAATATCGACCCCTGGGATTGCGTATTTCGAATAAACAGCAAAAAAATCCTTTAAAACGCATCAGCTGGTGGGGCATTTTTTACGTGAAAAAAAATAGGCCTTACATCAGTAATGTTTATCATTTTTATCGAGATAAAGCTATTGATTTCGCCATTCAAAGTGGGCCGCGTCTCATTATTAACAACAAGATACCTTCACTTAAGCCAGGTATTGCTGAGCGAACAGCCTTAGGCATTACAAAAGATAAAAAAATTATCATCTTAGTCACAGATAATGCTACCATGACAACTACGGAATTAGCAGAAATCATGAAATCTCCCCCTCTTTCATGCACAGATGCATTAAATCTTGACGGTGGAAAATCCACTCAACTCTATGCCAATATAGATAGTTTTCAACTTTCCGTACAGGGATACTCAAATGTCAGCGATGCGGTTATTGTGAAGGAGAAATAACGTCTTTGTTATTTCTGTCCTCTGAAAAATGATCACAACTTATCCACAGCATACCCTCATACTTATTCTATTGACCTTAAGACAAAACCACATTATATTGTATTTATGCCCATGAAACACCCTATATCTTGGGTTTCTGAACTATAATTACAACAATAACGAATAAGTGTCACGCAATGTGTTGACATCCTGTTCCCTGGAGGAAACATGTCTGAAATTCTTGAGCCTGTAAAAAATACACGAGCAAGTCAAATGGAGTTGGATGCCAATATGCCCGGTGTACTAAAAACCATTAAACGTAACGGTAAAATTGTCCGTTATGATGAAAACAAGATTAAAATAGCCATTACCAAGGCTTATATCGCTGTAGAAGGTTCCAATGCAGCCGCATCCGACCGTATTCATCAGCAGATTGAGCAATTAACCCGGCAAATAACTCAGGCCTTCAAGCGCCGCTTGCCTGATCATGACACCATTCATATCGAAGATATACAGGATCAGGTTGAATTGGCTTTAATGCGCAATGGTCAGTATAAAATTGCCAGAGCCTATGTTCTTTATCGGGAAGAACATCGCAGAGCTCGTGAAGAAGAACTCAAAAAACAGGCTGATGAGAATAAAACCATTCTCATTACTCTATCTGACGGCGAATTAAAACCTCTGGATATGGACAGGGTCAATACAATTGTTGAGGAAGCCTGTCGAGAATTAATTAATATTCAGCCAGAGCCCGTTATTAAGGATGCAATGCGCAATCTTTACAATGAGGCGAAACTGGAGGATGTGCATAAGGCATTGATTATGGCTGCCCGCACATTGATAGAAAAAGAGCCTAATTATACTTATGTTTCTGCTCGCCTTTTATTAGACAGCTTACGCAGCGAGGCTCTGAACAAACTGGCCATAGCCACAGACGCTACTTTCGATGAAATGAGTCGTCTGTACCCTTCCTATTTTAAATCCTACATCGCTTATGGCATTGAACAGGGTATCCTTGATCACAAATTGCAGGACTTCGACCTGGACAAGCTTTCGAAGGCTTTATTGCCTGAACGTGACATGAAATTCACCTATCTGAGTCTACAAACCTTATATGATCGTTATTTTATTCATGACCAGGGAGCTCGTTATGAATTACCTCAGGCGTTCTTTATGCGTGTAGCCATGGGTCTTGCCATTCGTGAGGAGAAAAAAGAAGAGAAAGCCATTGAGTTTTATCAATTGTTATCTTCTTTTGATTATATGTCCTCAACTCCGACGCTTTTTAATTCAGGAACAGTACGGCCGCAGTTATCGAGCTGCTATCTCACCACAGTCCCCGATGATCTGGATGGCATCTACAGCGCTATAAAAGACAATGCTTTGTTATCCAAATTTGCCGGCGGACTTGGAAATGACTGGACTCCTGTACGAGCGATGGGTTCTTATATCAAAGGCACCAACGGTAAATCCCAGGGGGTGGTGCCTTTTCTTAACGTTGCTGATGCCACGGCCGTTGCAGTCAACCAGGGTGGTAAGCGCAAAGGAGCTGTCTGTGCTTATCTTGAGTGCTGGCATCGTGATGTTGAAGAGTTTCTTGAACTACGTAAAAACACCGGTGATGACCGCAGACGTACGCATGATATGAATACGGCTTTGTGGATACCGGATTTGTTCATGAAACGTGTGGATGAAAAAGGAGAATGGACACTGTTTTCTCCCGATGAGGTACCTGAATTACACGATCTGTACGGTAAAGCATTCGAGCAGGCTTATCTCGCCTATGAGCAAAAAGCACGAGAAGGAAAAATCAAAAACGTTAAAACCCTTTCGGCTGTTAAATTATGGAGACGCATGCTGTCTATGCTGTTTGAAACAGGACATCCCTGGTTAACCTTTAAAGATGCCTGTAATCTACGCTCTCCCCAGCAACATGCCGGTGTAATACACAGTTCAAATTTATGCACTGAAATTACCTTAAATACTTCCCGGGATGAAATTGCCGTTTGTAATCTTGGAAGCATTAATCTGCCGGCGCATATCGAAAATGGTAAGCTGAATGAGGAAAAATTAAAGCGCACAGTAAGCACCGCCATTCGTATGCTCGATAACGTGATTGATATCAATTACTATTCGGTACCGCAGGCGCGAAACTCCAACTTAAAGCATAGACCGATTGGTCTGGGCTTAATGGGATTTCAGGATGCCCTGTATGAATTAAAATTGAATTATACCTCCAAAGAAGCCATTGAATTCGCTGATTCCTCCATGGAATTGATCAGCTATTATGCCATTGAAGCCTCCTGTGAGTTGGCCAAAGAGCGAGGCAGTTATTCCAGTTATGAAGGGTCTTTATGGAGCAAAGGAATTCTGCCGATTGATTCGATTAACCTGCTGCAACAAAATCGCGGGACATATCTGGATCAGGATCGTTCCCAATGGCTTGACTGGGAGTCTTTAAGGGTTAAAATCCGCACTCAAGGTATGAGAAACTCCAATGTCATGGCGATTGCTCCGACAGCCACCATCTCAAATATTTGCGGGGTTTCCCAATCCATCGAACCTACTTACCAGAACCTGTACGTCAAATCGAATCTTTCTGGGGAATTTACAGTCATCAATCCTTATCTGGTTGCTGATTTGAAAGCCTTAAATCTCTGGGATGAAGTGATGGTTAATGATCTGAAATATTTCAATGGTAGTGTACAACCCATTAACCGTATACCGGATAATATTAAAGCCCGCTATGCTACCTGTTTTGAAATCGATCCACACTGGCTTGTTGAAGCCGCCTCAAGGCGTCAGAAATGGATTGATCAAGCACAGTCTTTAAATATCTATATGGCAAAACCTTCCGGTAAAAAGCTGGATGAGCTCTATCGTCATGCCTGGTTACGTGGATTAAAAACCACCTATTATTTACGTAGTTTGGGAGCAAGCAATGCGGAAAAATCAACGGTGACGGATGGCGCTCTAAATGCAGTTAAAATTGAAGAGCCTAAAGTATGCTCAATACTTGATCCCGATTGTGAAGCCTGTCAATAAAAGGAGAACATCTAACCATGTCTACTATAATAAACGAACAGCCTACTCCTGAAATGTCCACGGGCATGACAGGACTTGAAACTCCAGAAATGGGCGCAGGCCGAATTCATGTAGATGATAAACAAATCATCAATTGTCGTGCAGATCTAAACCAACTGGTTCCTTTTAAATACACCTGGGCTTGGGATAAATATTTAACGGCCTGCGCCAATCACTGGATGCCCAATGAAATTAGCATGAGTGCTGACGTAGCCTTATGGAGGGATCCAAATGGCTTGACTGAAGATGAGCGCCTCATCATTAAAAGAAATCTCGGATTCTTTTCCACAGCCGACTCTCTGGTGGCCAATAATCTGGTACTTGCCGTTTACCGACATATCACCAATCCAGAATGTCGTCAGTATTTATTGCGCCAGGCCTTTGAAGAAGCCTTACATACCCATGCTTATCAATACATTATTGAAAGCCTTGGGCTGGATGAGGCTGAAGTCTTTAACATGTACAGGGAAATACCTTCCGTATCCACCAAAGCCGCATGGGCATTACCCTTCACCCAAAGCTTGGGTGACCCGAATTTTAAAACAGGAACTCCTGAAAATGATCAGCGCTTACTACGTGACTTGATTGCTTTTTATGTCGTTTTCGAAGGCATTTTCTTCTATGTCGGTTTTACTCAGATATTATCTATGGGACGTCGTAATAAAATGACAGGAACTTCAGAGCAATTCCAATATATTCTGCGTGATGAGTCCATGCACATGAATTTTGGCATTGACGTTATCAATCAGATTAAAATTGAAAATCCTCATTTATGGACGGAATCTTTCAAAAAAGAAATAATTCAACTTATCAAGGAGGGCGTGGAGTTGGAATACCAATATGCTAAAGACACCATGCCTAATGGTATTCTCGGCATGAATGCGCCGATGTTTAAAGAGTACCTACACTACATCGCCAACCGTCGTTTTGTTCAAATTGGCCTGCCGGAACAGTATCCCGGCGCTGAAAACCCATTCCCCTGGATGAGTGAAATGATGGATTTAAAGAAAGAGAAAAATTTCTTTGAAACACGCGTTATCGAATATCAGGCCGGAGGAACATTAAGTTGGGATGATGACGAAGACTAAATTCTAAAATGTGATAGTCCACAGACGTGGACTATCAATACCAAGAAAACTATTCACACAAATTGATAAAAAACGCACGGTAATGTATTTTCATTGAGCATCTATAATTGCTCTGCTACAATGCCTCTCCTTCTTTATCAACGAATAAAAAATCATGACCTATTATTTCAATACCCATATTCAAAAACAAGCTGATGCCGCCTATGAAGAAGGCAATTTTAAAGAGGCTCTGCAATATTATGAGTCAGCTATTGGTTTACTTAATCAACGAAGAAGCAGCAGAGAACATATCTTTGAACACCATTTCAATTATGCTTATGCCTATGTATTATCAGAAATTCTCTATACCCGACATGTTTTAATCTCTTTAGCC
The DNA here is from genome assembly GCF_004571175.1 of Legionella israelensis. Classification (NCBI taxonomy): domain Bacteria; kingdom Pseudomonadati; phylum Pseudomonadota; class Gammaproteobacteria; order Legionellales; family Legionellaceae; genus Legionella; species Legionella israelensis. The sequence continues at coordinate 3,002,988 of NZ_CP038273.1, read as the reverse complement.
ATTGAGGACGGAGATCCTTTTGAAGAACAATTAAACATAATGCAGGGACAATATAAAGAATTGAAACTTTTGTTAACAAATCCCCTTGCCCCGGAAAGCAAACTAGCAATAGAAGAACGCTGTAATGATCTTAAAAAGAAAATTGGAAAAATTTATGAAAAACTAAGTGACTATAGTTACGATAAGCATTCACAACGACAGGAACTGCTACCGTTGTTAAAAGCCATCGAATATATGGAAAATGCTCTTACATACTACCAACCTGATTTTAAAATCAAGCATCTGTATGGCTATTTCAATTTACTTGAACAGGCTTTTCTAGATACAAAAGAACCGGCCTATCTGCATAAAATGCAGCAATATTTGCCAGCGATCAATGATATGGAACATCTGACCGCTGCACAAAGAATCGAAGGCTACTCATATTGGTATTTACTTAAAAGTAACCACGCTGATTCCAAACAGGATTTGGCTTTTATCCAATACCAAATCAATCGATGTTATGAATCTTTATCTGAAGAAGAAAAGCTCAATGAAGAGCTTATAAAATGTTGGCGAGAAATAAATAACCACCATCGTACTGAAGAAGAAACTTTAGTGTCTCGATTAGAAAAAGACAACGAATCAGGTATAATGGCCTCAGTGGAACTAACAGCAACAGAAAAAAAAGAGACTGAGACAGAACCCAATGAAGATATCAGCATCTCAAAGAAGAGAAAAATAGAAAATACCCAAAAAGAACCTGTTAAAAAGAGAAACAAGCCTGATATTGAAAGACCACGGGCAGTCACTTTTTTTGCATCCACGACCATAGTCTATGAAAACGATGAACAAGAAACATTTGCACTGAATGCTCAAAAATTTATTAATTTTATTCATCAAGTACAGAAAGCGCCGGGGAAAATGGATGCTACTTTTCTTGCTAATGTGCTTCTGGTGATATCGGATGCGCTCACCCAAATACCACAATCTTTAGTCCCTAAGAAACTGTGTGTCCCATTAATACAATATACATTGACACTGGAATCAATGGAATTTAAAGAAACATTCAGAGCAAAACAAGAGTTGATTAAATTAGAAAATAATAGGTGGGTCCAGGACAACAGGCATTTTGTTTCTCGTACTCTGCAACAAAAAAATCCTTTAAAAGAAGAACTCATCCGCTCTTTGGAAAATTTTGTTAATGAAATCAGCACGTACCAACAAGATACGCAATCATTAAACCACTTTTTCCATTTCCTCATGTCTGAAGTGATTGAGATATTTGAAAAACATGCGCTATTTGGACCTAATACTGCTCAGTATATCGATAAACTAAGAAAGTATGTAAACGAGCAGATGATAGAGCCCTCTGCATCATCCATAGTAAACTCAACTTCTATATAACTTGACTTTGTGAATTTTTGCTGCTTACAAATTACCGCCGCATCAACCTGCGGTGTTGCTCCATACGAAGCTCTGTTTAGCCCCGCTATCAAGTAGCGGGGATTCGATGGAAAAAATGGCTTTGAAAGAAGACAATCCCACGAATTACCACGGCATTGACCGCAGTATTGTAAGTTAAAAAAATTATATAATGGCCATTAAGAGAGTAGCCCCTTATTGTAAAAATAAAGGGCACGGGGATTCGTAAGTCGAGTATAAAGGATACCGTTACCTGCAATAAATTTAAATTTATTGCAGGTTTATCTTGCACACTTAAGGCAGGCTACCCTCTCGCACCCGCGTCTAAATCATGCTAGCATCAGCTATTTTTAAGCAATAGGATGAAAGATGTGGTTTAACAATGCAATTATTTATCAGTATCAATTAGAGGAGCATATTGATTTGACAGAGTCTTTGGCTGAAGAAGCTTTAAAACCCTGTCCTCCTCATGCTCGCTTTATTTATGGTTGGCTTCCAGCTTATGCGGATGAACTGGTTCAGGATGTCGCAGGCAGTAGTTTGATTTGTCTGGGCAAGGAAGAAAGAATACTCCCTCGTGGCGTCATAAATAAAATGCTGGCTGAAAAAATACAAATCATCGAAAATCAGCAAGGTCGAAATGTAAAAAGAGCTGAAAAAGCCCAAATTGCAGAGGATCTTGAGTTTGAACTATTGCCAAAATCCTTTTGTGTGCAAAAAAGACTTCCCGCTATTTTAGATCATGCCAGTCAGCGCCTGATAGTTAATGCAGCAAGCAATAATCAGGCTTCGCAATTGACTTCTTTATTGCGTAAATCACTACCCGGCATCAAAATTGAACCGCTTAAATATAATGAAAATCTGGCCATGCGTTTTGCCGAATGGATAGCAAACTCATCTACTCTCCCAACCTCTTTTGAGCTGGCTTCAGACTGTCTACTCTATTCATTAGACGATGAAAAAAAACGGGTCAACTGTAAAGGCTATGAATTGCCGGCAGAAGAAATTCAAACCTTATTATCACAAGGGCTTGCAGCTGCAGAAATTTCATTGATCTGGAATGAAAGGATACAATTTACCTTGACCCAGGATTTAACCTTCAAGCGATTAAAATGTCTTGATTATCTTATTGACGAATTCAATGACATAAGAAAACTGGAGGAAGACTACCAGCAACAGGATGCCGCTTTAACACTTTTGGCCGGAGAGTTGCGCTCTTTATGCGATGATGTGATAAAAGCGGTTGAAACACAGAACACACCAATTGAAACAAGTGCTGTTCCTGCCTGATATGTAAATATCTGCCAGGATTTTAGGTTCTGTGCGCTTATCTTTTATCGTAGCGAAAGTTGGATGGTTTTGCTCAAATTTCAGCTCGAATAAGGCGAATAGCCGGTTCTATTTAACAAACTCAAGCTGAAATTTGAGAAAATCAGCCGAATTTGCAGCCGGTAAAAGATAAGTGCATAGAACTTAAGCTTGGCAGTATTAAATAACAGTACTTTAAAAACCAAAAGAATGGGTCAAAGATGATTTAAACTCTTCTTTAATACCATGAAAAATGAATTAAAAATAATTTTTTAA